>JAPPDN010000088.1 GCA_028824575.1 Candidatus Poribacteria bacterium
CTTGCCGGATCGCATCGTTCTCTTCGGTCGTGAATACGCCTAAGCGGACGAGGTAACCGTTCTCGTTCCAGTATGAAAGTTCCTCCTGACTTAATCCAAAATGCCGCGCGTGTGGTGTTGATTCTGTGCGCATTGCTATCTCCTATTTCTGAGTTTGCGGTACCGAGGGAAAACTCGCTAAACCGCTCTAAAAATAGTAGCACGTTTGGTGAAAAAGTCAAGAAAAATCAATTGGCACGATAATTGCTACTAAATTTAGCACATGCTGATACGTTCTCAGCATAAGGATTTTTAGTTTACCTAAAATTGGTGTTCCACACTGCCAAGATGCCAGCACAGGTGGAGGAAACCGAAAACTAAACTGTCCTTGATTGTATAACGTTAGAAAAATAAACACATTAGAAAAATAAACACAAAATAACAGACATGTGGCTAACTTTCGCTCCCAAACCTAAAAATTCAAATGAGGCGGCTGAAGTTAGCATCACCGACACGCTTACCGAAAGAACGACAGAACTCGGTGCTAAAATATGGAGATTCTTAAAATGATAACCCTAACCTCAATCCTTTACGGATTAATCCTTTGCGCATTATTCATTTTCGCAATAAAACTGAGCGCACCTGAAGTCCCCGAAGGGATGGTGCTAATTCCTGCAGGAGATAGCATTGACGCATTCTACATGGACGCGTATGAAGTCACAAACGCAGAATACAGAAAGTTTATTGAAGAGAATCCAGAGTGGCAAAAAGACAAAGCCTTAACCTCTGTAGTAGGGGATGGCTACTTATCTGGTTGGAATGGCAATATGTATCCAAAGGGTAAAGCGAATCATCCGGTGGTGAACATCAGTTGGTTTGCCGCCAAAGCCTATGCGGAATGGATGGGCAAAGAATTGCCAACAGAAGCACAATGGGAAAGATCGGCGCGCGGCACCTTGGAAGGCAAAAAATATCCGTGGGGCGACGCTAAACCTCGTCGTAGAGCCAATTACAACCGTTACACCCGCAGCGCAAGCTTCAGGAACCCGCCGACGAAAGAAGTGGGGAGTTATGTGCCCAACAAATACGGTCTATATGACATGGCAGGCAATGTTGAGGAATGGTGCTTAGAGCGGTTAGACGTTGACGATATCCACGGCAGGTATCATAGGACGCGAGGCGGCTCCTGGTTTAGTGGTGCGAAAGCTATCCAAGTTGCAGAGAGAAGCCAACACCCTGTAAATGATGGTATGGGAACTCTCGGTTTCCGTTGCATCCTGCCCAAAACGGAGACGATGTCAATCGAGGTAGCAACCGATATAGCTGCTTGGCTATCTGATGAGATGTGTGAGCAGTTTGATAGTGCATTCTATAGTGTATCAATGGGTTATACTGCACATGTTAACCTCAATGCCAAACTCGCAGACATTGTGATGTACAATACCGGGTACCCCCGAACGTTCGAGAAGGAACTTATCCGTGTGCTACGCGAGGTCGGTCCCGAAGGAATTGAGGATCTGCCCTACGAAGAACCCACTATCTACTATGACCTGACGCTTCGGCTGTGGCGGCTCTATCTTGAAGTTCATTTCAAGCATAGCACAGAAAATATTTATGAGAAGTTGCGTCTCTTCAAGGCGCGCGTTAGAGAAAATATAGACGATATCGTTTTGTCAGATGGCTGCTGATAGTAACATCCGAATGGGGCGGAGTAAAAATCACGCTCCGTCCCACTCTAACATATCCCTTAACCCCTTATTATTAATCACCCGTTCTTGTCTCATCCGAAAAACCCACCAATTTTTTTCTTGACAGATGCCGTTGAAAGCGGTATCTTTATAAAAACCGACCTAATTTCACATAGAGGCATTCGGTGCTTCTGTAAGACGAATTTCCGAATTCTGATTGCTGATTGCCGTACACTAAGATTTTGGAAAATATGTGAAGTGTGTTAGAATAGTTTACTCACTCAAAGTAACTGCCTGACAGGGAGGAACAATAATGAGCACAAGTGAAGCACAAGCGAAAGAAACTTATCGCGCGACTGCGTTCGCAGATTTCAAACCTGAACTTTCGGCTCCGGGTGCCACACCTGAAAGACTGGCATATCTAAAGGAGCACGGTTTTGTCATCATCAACGACTTTGTTGATAATCCTTGGATTCCTATCCTTCGAGAAGCCGGACGGCGTGTTACCGAAGCGTGCGCCCCTGAACACGTCTACGACAAAATTGATTGTTCGAAAGGTTATGTCCATCGCGCAGCACACAACGAACCGTGGGCAATCCGAGGACTCATCCATCCCGCTTTTGGTGAGTCAAGTTTCGCCGAATTCCACGGTTCTTCGGATTTCCTCGACTTCATTAGTTCATGGTGCCATGGGCTACAACCTGAGGACCTGACGTTTAGTGGTATGCTCCTGTGGGCGAACCCACGGAAACAAGCAAACGGACCCAGTTGGCACAGAGACGTGACGTGGTGGGGCGATGGGGCAGGCTACTTCTCACAAAAAGAAGTCCGCGGTGATACCCCTGAGGATTATTCTGAAGAGGTAGAACGGATTCGCTGGAAAGAAATCCAAGAAAGCAATGAGAAGCGAATTACCGAACGGAACGGCGTAAGCATGTTTTTGGCACTCACAGACGACGAATGCCATGAACTGATTCCGGGTAGCCACCATCGATGGCGCACCCCTTTTGAGCATGATGTCCTACTTCCACAATCGATGAAGGATCAGGGTGTCCCCTATACACCGAGTTGGAACAAGAAAGACCCGTTACCCGGTCAGGTTGCGATTCGGCTTAAGCCCGGGGAGGCACTCATCCGCAATGGCAATAATATCCACACCGGGCATACCGTGCCTGAGCGCGAGCGTAACACTTTGTCAATCGGTTGGTCGAAGTGGTCGGGTGAATTCACCGGTGAGCCTTCGGTCGCAGACGCACGAAATGCTTGGCAGCTTGATCCTGCTGTCCGAGACGCTTTACCACACGGGTTTATGCAGACGGCATGGGACCGGTGGGCAGAAACGCAAAAACTCGGAGGCACACTTGAGGATCGATATGCTGGGTTTGATGTTCAGCAGATCAAATCCGGAAAAGTCGTCGGATGGCGCACCGAATTGGAACGTCAGGCTGCAGCGGCAGGCGACGCGTGGGAATCCTTCCAAACCGTTGGCTAATATCACAACTTAGTTGTCGATAATAACCGTAAATTGTTGTGGGGCAGGTCTTTTGCCTGCCCTTGTCCTTTATGTCCGCCCAACTGGAAGTGTCAATTTTAGAAAAAAGATGCCTTATTGTAGGTTGGGTTGAACGAATCCTTTCCAGACACTTGTCAGTAGAAGGAAACCGTTACTTGTCTCACGCATGACTATTGTAAAGATATCGAGTGAAACCCAACGCATTTCCTGTGACGGTACTACCGATGTGACCGTATGACGTTGGGTTTCGCTCCATTCTTGGATGTATATGATGGTATATTGAACAGGGCTTACGCAAATTTAGCGCGCGATGGTAAATTTTGTAGTTTTAAACCCCCTAAATCCCCCTTATCAGGGGGACTTTAAGAGGAAATGCGTAAGTCCTATTGAATTTAAGCCTATTTTGCCTATAGTATTAACTTTTCAATATCGCTCAACCCAACCTACGAAAACCCGACAGAAACCTAAATTGGTATCTATGATTCTTTATCTCTGTTCAACGCATTACATCTTTACAAAAGCCGAAAAAGAAATAGAACCCAAAATCCGGAATTCGGACAAACAATACCCTGAATGCTTCTGTCCCAAATTTTACTTGACTTTGTTCCTCAGGTATGGCATCATAACATTAGGCGCACTAAGGTTCACGCGATTCCTAAAATCGCCATTCTTTAGCATTTTGCATCTTCGCTGCGGAATCAGCGATCAATAGGGAGGCGCATTGCCATGACAGGATTTGAGGAATACAGCACTGACGGATTTTATGACGAGATGTTTGCCGCAGATGGGAGTGCGCGCCCCGCTGCCCAGATGTTGGTAGAGCGGATTGAGAGTTTTCCTGAAGGCGAACTCACGCGTCGGCAAATTGCCGCTGAATACGCGTTGCTCCGAATGGGCATCACGTTCAACGTCTACGCAGACGAGCAAGGTGTCGAAAAGATCTTTCCGTTCGATCTCATCCCACGAATTATTGATGCCAGTGAATGGGAATGGATAGAACGTGGACTCAAACAGCGCATCCACGCCCTGAACCTGTTCATTGACGACGTTTACCACGACCAAAAAATTCTCAAAGACGGTATCGTTCCAGCAGATGTTGTGCTTTCATCGGAAAGATACCTACAACCCTGCATCGGTTTAGACCCGCCGCGCGGTGTCTGGTGCCATATCACTGGCACAGACTTAGTTCGCGATAGCGATGGGCAAGTTTATGTATTGGAAGATAATCTCGGTTGTCCATCTGGAGTCTCTTATGTCGTGGAAAATCGGCAGTTAATGAAGCGGACCTTTCCCCAACTCTTTGGGATGTCGCAAATTCAACCGGTCGAAGATTATCCGAGCCAACTGCTGAATATGCTCCGGTACCTCGTAACGGATAAAGTCTTGTCTCCTGAAGTCGCGGTACTCACACCGGGCGTTTATAACTCTGCATACTTTGAGCACTCCTTTCTCGCGCAACAGATGGGTGTTGAATTGGTTGAAGGACGCGATCTCGTCGTAATGGACGGGTTTGTGCATGCGCGAACGACAAAAGGCTTTGAGCGTGTTGATGTCATCTACCGCCGCATTAACGACGATTTCCTTGACCCGAAGGCGTTCAAACCGGAATCAATGCTCGGCGTTCCCGGATTGATGGATGTTTACAAAGCCGGACGTGTCGCTTTGGTGAATGCCCCTGGCACCTGTGTCGCCGACGACAAAGTCGTCTGTGCTTTCGTCCCTGAGATCATCAAGTATTATCTCGGCGAAGACATTATCGTCCCAAATGTTCCGACCTATATGTGTTGGAAAGATAGCGATCAGAAATATGTTCTCGAACATCTTGACGAGCTCGTTGTGAAAGAAGCCAACCAGTCCGGTGGCTATGGCATGCTGATCGGCCCCCACGCAACGAAAGCAGAACACGAGGAATTTGCCCGCCGAATCAAAGACAATCCGCGTAATTATATTGCACAACCGACACTCGCGCTTTCACGGGTACCGGTGCTTATTGACGACCATTTTGAGGGGCGGCACGTTGATTTACGTCCGTTTATCCTTTATGGTGAAGAGATTTATGTCCTCCCAGGTGGATTGACACGGGTCGCACTCAAAAAGGGGTCGCTTGTCGTCAACTCCTCACAAGGTGGCGGTAGCAAAGATACGTGGGTCCTATCGGGGCCGGGAGCCCTGTCCGTTACTGGGAACGAGGCGTAGGAGGTTGCCATGCTGAGCCGCGTTGCTGAATCAATTTATTGGATGAGTCGCTACATTGAACGGGCCGAGAACGTCGCCCGTTTCGTCGATGTCAATCTGCGTTTGATCCTTGATGCCCCCGTCGGTATGCAGGCACAATGGGAACCTCTTGTTGCGACTACAGGCGATGATGAAGTGTTTGCTGAGCGTTATGGCGAAGCATCACGTGAAGCCGTCATCCGATTTTTGGCGTTTGACACTGAAAACCCAAATTCAATTGTCTCTTGCTTGCGGGCGGGTCGAGAAAACGCCCGGTCCATACGCGAAAATATCTCGTCAGAGATGTGGGAGCAGCTAAACGATGCCTACTTACTGGTCGCAAACACTTCCGAACAGTGGGCAATGGCAGAACCCCATGAATTCTTTACAGAGATCAAACTCGCATCACACCTCTTCATGGGACTCACAGATAATATCATGTCGCACAGCGAAGGGTGGCACTTCTGTCAGTTGGGACGTTTGATTGAACGCGCGGACAAAACCTCGAGAATCGTTGATGTTAAATATTTTATTCTCCTCCCCTCTATCTGGGATGTGGACACACCTTTTGACGACATTCAGTGGGGGGCACTGTTACATTCTGCCAGTGGTTTTGAGATGTACCGCCGCACATACGGACTCATCTCTCCAGACGATGTTGTCGCTTTTCTATTGTTAGACCGTGAGTTTCCACGCTCGGTTCTCTATTGTCTCTCCAAAGCGGAGGAGTCACTGCACGCAATATCCGGCACACCGCTGGAGACGTTCTCCAATACAGCAGAACAACGTTTGGGGCAACTCCGTTCGGAATTCGCTTATGCCCAAGTCAAACAGATCCTCTCAAGTGGTTTACACGAGTTTCTTGACGCATTCCAGACCAAACTTAACTTAGTCGGCGCGGATATTCACAAAACATTTTTCGCATTGCGACCCGTCAATGGAGAACCTATTCAGGAACAGACGCAGGAACAGACGCAGTTGTAGGTTGCGCTATTGTATATCCGTTAAAAAGATCAGAAATTGTGTAATTTTACAAGAAACCGATTTGGACAGGGCCCTCCACCCGTTACTGGGAAGGAGGGACAAATTGGAGCAGAAACCTAATACTTAAAAAAATGGCAATTCGTGTAGCAATCAATCATAAATCCCTTTACCAATATGACCGGTTCGTCAACTTGTCGCCACACGTTTTTCGATTGAGACCCGCTGTCCACTGTCGAACACCGATTGAAGCGTATTCGTTTAAAATTGAGCCCGAAAACCACTTTATCAATTGGCAGCAAGATCCATTCGGCAATTATCAAGCCCGTGTTATTTTCCAAGAACCCACACGCGCCCTATCTATTGAAGTAGATCTTGTCGCAGATATGACTGTTATCAACCCGTTCGATTTTTTCCTTGAAGCGAGTGCTGAACACTATCCATTTTCTTACGAAGCGCAGCTGAAAAAAGAATTAACGCCCTTCCTTGAAGTGAAAGAGAATGGTCCATTACTAACAGCATGGTTAGCAGACATTCCCCGGACGCAGAAGAAACTCATCGACTTCCTTGTTGATGTCAACAGATCCTTAGGAGAAAATATAAAATACACGATTCGGATGGAACCGGGCGTGCAGTCCTGCGAAGAGACTTTAGGAAAGCGGATCGGTTCATGCCGGGACACAGGATGGTTGCTCGTTCAGATTTTCCGACACCTCGGCTTAGCTGCCCGATTCGTCTCTGGTTACCTCGTACAACTCGTCGCCGATCAGAAGCCTGTAGACGGGCCCGCTGGTCCTGCGCAGGATTTCACCGACTTGCACGCGTGGTGTGAAGTCTACGCACCCGGTGCAGGGTGGGTAGGTTTGGACCCAACATCCGGCTTATTTGCGGGTGAGGGGCATATTCCTTTGGCATGCGTACCCGACCCTGTGAGTGCAGCACCCGTCAGCGGTTACATGGATCCGTGCGAAACAGAATTTACTTATAGCAATACCGTTCAGCGTATCCACGAAGACCCGCGCGTGACGAAACCTTATACGGAAACACAGTGGGCAGATATTAACGCCCTCGGTCAGCAGGTTGACCAAGACATAATTCAAAGCGACATTCGGTTGACAATGGGTGGCGAACCGACTTTCGTATCAATCGACGATACAGACAGTCCGGAATGGGACACAGAAGCGGACAGTCCGAAAAAAAGGGAGTTAGCGGCAGGATTTCTGCGGCGTTTGCGGGACAGTTTCGGACCCGGCGGCGCGTTCTATTACGGACAAGGAAAATGGTATCCAGGTGAACCGTTACCGCGTTGGAAGTTCGGCTGCTTTTGGCGTAAAGATGGTGTGCCCGTCTGGCAGAACGATAAACTCTTCGCTGAACCTCACAAAGATTACGGCTTCGACGTTGAAGCGGCTAAACGGTTTATGGATCGCCTCACAGAAGGGTTGAACATCGCGACACATCAGGTAGTACCGGCTTACGAAGACGCGCTTTATTTTCTTTGGACGGAAGATAGGCTACCTGTCAACATTGATCCGCTCGACTTTGACTTCAAGGAAGCGTCCGAACGCCAGCGTCTCGCGCAGCTGCTACAAACAGAGACTCTCGGAGCACCAATCGGCTACGCGCTACCCCTACGCTGGAGCCTCGTAGACGATGTATGGGAGAGTTGTGCGTGGAATTTCCGGGATGGACGTATGCTCTTAATCCCCGGCGATTCACCGATAGGATTTCGTCTGCCGCTGGAGTCTATGCAATGGGTGCCACCTGAAGAGCACGAAACAGGTTACGAACGTGACCCGCTTGAGCCGCGCGAGGCAAATTTAGACGCAGCGGTACAAACAAACTCGCAAAACGCGTCTACACCAAAACATAGAGATGACACACCAGCTACAGAAAACGCAGAAAAACAAATAGTTTTTCAGACGGCACTCTGTGTTGAACCGCGTGAGGGCAGATTGTACATCTTTATACCACCCCTAACGCATCTTGAGCACTACCTTTCGCTCCTTAAAGCAGTTGAAGCAACCGCGCAGGCTTTAGAAATGCCAGTGATCCTTGAGGGGTATGAAGTGCCCCACGATTGGCGCATTCAATCGTTGAACGTGACTCCCGACCCCGGTGTGATTGAGGTAAACATCCACCCAGCAGCAAACTGGGATGAGTTGGTTCATAACACTACGACGCTCTACGCGCAAGCACGGTTAGCTGGATTGAGTGCCGAGAAATTTATGTTGGACGGTAGACACACAGGGACGGGAGGTGGCAATCACGTTATCATCGGTGGTCGGACTCCTGCTGATAGTCCATTGTTACGGCAGCCCCATCTCCTACGCAGTCTCATTACCTATTGGCAGCACCACCCCGGCTTATCGTATCTTTTTTCTGGTGCCTTTATCGGTCCGACGAGTCAGGCACCGCGTGTAGACGAAGGACGCGATGAACAACTCTATGAACTGGAGGTCGCTTTCGGGCAGATCCCTGATAACGATACAGAAGATGTGGAACCTTGGTTGATTGATCGGCTCCTGCGGCATTTGCTGGTAGATCTCACAGGGAATACGCATCGCGCGGAGTTTTGCATCGACAAACTCTACTCTCCCGACTCAGCAAGCGGGAGGCTCGGACTACTGGAGATGCGAGCCTTTGAGATGCCGCCACATGCGCAGATGAGCATTGTCCAGATGCTCCTAATCCGTGCCTTAGTCGCCAAATTTTGGAATACGCCTTACAAAGGTAAACTCGTGCGCTGGGGAACAGAATTACATGATCGGTTCATGCTGCATCACTATGTTCGGGCTGATATACAGGAGGTTGTTACTGAACTTCAAGAAGCGGGTTACCCGTTTGAGATGGCATGGCTTGAACCTTTTTTTGAATTCCGTTTCCCCAAATTAGGGGCTGTTAACATACAAAATATTGAACTCGAATTGCGGATGGCAATTGAACCGTGGCACGTGTTAGGTGAGGAGATAACGCGCGCGGGGACCTCACGTTTTGTTGATTCTTCTGTTGAACGCCTACAGGTGAAGGTGAGTAGATTGACAGACGCTCGATACATCGTTACATGCAACGGACGGCAATTGATTCTCCACAATACAGGGACACAGGGAGAATACGTCGGTGGGGTGCGTTATCGCGCCTGGCAACCCCCATCCGCATTGCATCCGACTATCGGTGTACACTCTCCACTCGTATTTGACATCATTGATACATGGAGTGGACGGGCAATTGGCGGTTGCACCTATCACGTCTCTCATCCTGGGGGAAGACATTACGATACGTTTCCAGTTAATGCTTACGAAGCAGAGGCACGCCGGACAAGTCGATTCGGCACAGACGGGCATACGCCGGGGGTTATTCAATCTCAACCTGCGGCACCTACGACAGGGCATTTTCTCGCTGAAGGCACATCGCCCGGTCCTATAGATGTGCCACCAGAAGAGACAAATACCGAGGCACCGTATACTTTGGATCTCCGCCGAATTTAAGCAATCAGCAATTAGTAGGATAGGTTAGATGTACCAATACATCTTTGCTGATGGCTGGCTTACTGACAACTGAAAACTGGTAACCAATTAGGTATAGATAAGAGATGCAACGAGCAGATCTAAAAAATTGGAATGCAATTGGTGAAAGTTATCACGCCGCTAAATCTGCTGATTTGTCTCACGACGAACAGATTGATGAAATGCTAAGTTGGGATAGGCAAATCAATCCGCATTGGCACGGCTTCATGCAAGCCTTGGACACACTTGGGCTTGCAGAGATGGAATCTCGTCACAAGGAGGTCCAGCGTTTGCTGCGTGAGAACGGTGTCACCTATGTCGTACATGGAGAACAGCAGGGACATCGACCCTGGGAATTGGACCCCATCCCGCTGATTATCTCAAACACAGATTGGGACACTATCTCCGCTGGACTTACGCAGCGTGCAGAACTGCTGAACCTAATTTTGACGGATCTCTATGGAGAACGGCGTTTAATCAAAGAGCGGTTGATACCACCAGAAGCGGTTTATGCGCACGCAGGATTTTTACGAGCCTGTGTTGGACTTATCCCGCCTGGATTCCCGTTCCTCTTGAACTATGCCGCCGATTTAGCGCGAGGATCGGACGGCAGAATGTGGGTGCTCGGTGACCGGACACAGGCACCATCGGGTGCGGGTTATGCGCTCGAAAATCGGACCGCTCTTGCGCGCGCACTGCCCAACCTCTTTGGCGAAATCGGTGTTCATCGACTCTCCTTTTTCTTTCGCGCCTTACAGAACAGGGTTTTAGACCTACAATATCAACTTGGACAACTTGAAAGTGTCACCCGTATTGTCCCACATCAAAAAGACAACCCACATGTCGTTGTGCTAACGCCTGGTCCGCTTAATGAAACCTACTTCGAGCACGCCTATATCGCAAATTACCTCGGTTACACCTTGGTACAAGGCGACGATCTGACAGTATGGGACGGGCGTGTCTGGTTAAAATCGCTTGGAGGCTTACGTCCGGTTGATATTATTCTGCGTCGAGTCGATGACATTTTCTGTGATCCGTTGGAACTCCGACAAGACTCTCGACTTGGGGTCGCAGGCTTGCTGGAAGTGATTCGACAAGGAAACGTAACGGTAGTAAACCCGCCGGGCAGCGGTGTTATGGAAAACCCAAGCCTGATGCCCTTCCTACCGAATATTGCAAACATTTAATAGGCGAAGACCTTCGTCTTCCCTCTGTCGCAACGTGGTGGTGGCGGGGAACCCAAACAGCGAGACTATGTGCTGGCAAATCTTAAGCAGTTAGTTATCAAACCCATTTATCGTCAACCCGGTGGGCGACCCTTATTTGGTAGTGAACTCAGTCGTGCTGAACTCGACACACTCCACGCGCAGATCAATGCTGAGCCACACCTCTATGTCGGGCAAGAATATATTCACTTCTCCACAACACCTTCACTCATTGATGGGGAACTAAAACCGCGCCGCGCGATTCTGAGAACTTTCCTATTTGCAGAAAAAAATGGGTATACCGTGATGCCAGGCGGGCTGACCCGTTGTGAAGGTGCGAAAGGCGAATTGACAGTCTCAATCCAAGGTGGTGGCGTTAGTAAGGACACATGGATCCTCGCGCCCGAACCGGAACCGCATATCAGTTTATGGCAACAACGAACCGGACGCGTCCAAACTGCTGGTGCCTCAGAAGGTTTGTCGAGCCGGGCAGCTGAAAACCTATTTTGGGTCGGACGCTATGCGGAACGCGCAGAGGGACAAGCAAGACTGCTCCGAATTATGCTGGATAAAGCCAAGATGGGCAAGATGGGCTTAGAGACATCACGCTTAGGACAAATGTCCCCTTCTACGCTCTTCACTGAGACCCTTGGCGAAGAAGCGAGGGAAGTATCTGAACTCACTTATCTCCGCAGTATGCTCCGCTCTCTGACTGGCTTGACCTCGTCACACCCAGGTTTTGCAAATAAAAGGGAACAATCCTTAGAAAACGAACTGCTCTCAATCATGCTCGACACAGAAAACAACGGTAGTTTAGTGTCAACGCTTCAAGCACTCGTTAGTGCTGCGTACGCGGTCCGGGATCGCTGGTCCACGGACACTTGGCGTGTGATGAACAATATTGAAAATCTATGCGCCACGCTCGAAAAAAGTGTCCCTGAAGATGGAAATACAGGCAAACAGTTACTGACAGATCTCGTGTTGCAAGAGGCGGAATTGGCTTCACTCGATCAACTCATGATTTTTCTCTCCGCATTGAGCGGGCTTAACGCCGAAAGTATGACGCAGACGGTTGGCTGGATTAGCTTGGATATGGGACGACGTATCGAACGCGCCCTCCTTCTCATCGTGCTGTGTCGTTCAAGCCTTGTCGCTGTGCAAGACGAATGGATCGAAGATCTGCTGCTTGAATCTGTCCTCGCCGCTGCTGAAAGTCTTATCACCTATCGGAGCCGCTACCGTGCAGCCCTACACTTTCCAACAGTACTTGAGTTGCTACTGCTTGATGAAGATAATCCGCGTTCGCTCCTCTATCAATTCAAACGCCTTCAGGAGCAAATTCGTGTGCTTCCGAGAGAAAAGCTCGGGTATCGGCTCAGTGAAGAGGAGCAACTTATTTTGGAGGCATTAACGCAGCTCCAACTTTCCAATACCCTTGATCTCGCCGAGCGTTCGGAGCACACAACACAACGAAATGGATTAGAAAAACTCCTGGTCCGTCTCGCACAGATACTCGTTGATACTTCTGATGTCCTGACGAATACCTATTTCAGCCA
>JAPPDN010000572.1:0-6719 GCA_028824575.1 Candidatus Poribacteria bacterium
CTGCTCGGTATCCGGTTCGCCTTCGGCATCTTCAGCGTCGGTGTCCGTATTTTTATGCATAGCAACAGCCACCACGCTGCCATCGTAACCGAGAAGTGAAACATCAGCGTGTGCTGCTTGCGCACTTAAAGGTTCTTCTTCCTGCATAAGTAGTTCGCTATCTTCCAAGAGTGGCTTGCAAACTTCACCTAAATATGCCTCCACTGCGCTAACGATTTCGGCAGATGAAGCTGAGGATATACCTAACTCTTCAAAGTTCTCGTCCTCGTCGCTGTCAGTAACCGCTGTCCCTTCGGCTAAGGCATCTGGCGACCGTGTCGCGATAGTAGGAATAGGCTCAGGAATACTTGTTATCCTATAACGAGGCTCAGCAATGAAAGCCTCAGCGGTTGTATCCTCCGTTACCGTCCGGTACTCATCCGCCGTGAAACCGGAGATGTAGGTATCTAAAACTTCGGCAGTCAGGCTATCACCAGCATTCGCAAAAGGTTCGGAATCACCGACAGCGTAAAGTGGTTCAACGAGTTCACATCCGATGAGCGCATTGCGAATCTCCTCAATTTTCCGACGGCGGATCGAAGCGGTCTGCTGCCGCCAAGTCTCCTCAATCTCCTTACGTTTCGATTCATAGCGTAACCCATCAGCCATTGACAACCCGGAGTCGTCTTGCATCCAGTTCCCGCGTCGTTGCGCGCCATCGGGTTTACGTGAAAATACCTTTACATCAATGACGACGCCTTCAACCCCAGGACGAACATAGGTAGAAGCATCTCGGACCTCTTTAACTTTTTCACCAAAGATCGCTCGTAGGAGTTTTTCTTCGGGTCCATATTCGCTTTCACCTTTCGGTGTGATCTTGCCAACAAGGATACTCCCGGCTTTAACAACGCTACCGACACGGATGATCCCTTCCTCGTCAAGTTGACTGAGTCGCTGTTCGCTAACATTCGGAATGTCCCGCGTAATTTCCTCCGGTCCTACCTTCGTTTCGCGCGCCTCTACTTCAAATTCCTCAATGTGGATAGAGGTGAAGGTATCCTCTTTAATGAGTGTCTCACTTATAAGGATAGAGTCCTCATAGTTGTGGCCACCCCAAGGCATGTAAGCACACAAGATATTTCGACCAAGTGCGAGTTCCCCATTTTCTGTAGAGGTACCGTCAATAATGACCTGTCCGGCATCAACTGTATCCCCTACTGCCACGATCGGACGTTGATGAATACAGGTACCGCTGTTACTCCGCTTGAATGTTTGGAGTTTATAAACATCATACCCCATCTCACTGAACGTGTTTTCACCTTCATCATGGTGAAGGGCTTCACCGGTGTATATGAGAATTTCGTCGGCAGAGACACTTGTGACAGTTCCTGCCCGCTTAGCAGTGATCAGTGCGCCGGAATACCGCGCTGCGGGTTCTTCCATTCCTGTACCGACGAGCGGTGATTCTGGGCGGATAAGCGGGACTGCTTGGCGTTGGTGGTTCGCCCCCATCAAAGCACGGTTTGCATCCTCGTGTTCCAAGAACGGGACAAGTGCGGCAGAGATGCCAACGATCTGCTGCGGTGAGACCCCGATGTAATTCACCTTTTCCATCGGGAGCGATACGACATCCTCACCACTGCGAATAGGCAGAAGTTGTCCTGAAGCCTCCGCGTCCCCATTTGTAGTTTGTGGGATATCGCGCGATGCGGTCTTCGCAGCAATGTGGACGGTATCTTCGCTATCTGCCGTGAGATATTCAATATCTTCTAAAACGGCACCATTCTCGACTTTATGATACGGCGTTTCTATAAAACCGTAAGGGTTTATCCGCCCATAGCAAGCGAGAGACACAATCAGCCCGATTGAGGGCCCTTCTGGGGTTTCCAAAGGACAGACCCGCCCGTAATGTGTCCAATGTACATCCCGAACAGCGGCTGTTGCTCTGTCTCGATGCAGTCCACCGGGACCGATCGCTGAGATACGACGCTTGTGTGTCAATTCATCCAGCGGATTAATCTGTTGCATAAATTGCGACAACTGGTTTGAACCGAAGAATTCACGAAGTGCCATCATAAGCGGTTTCGGATTGACCAGTGAAGACGGTACGACTTTGGCAACATCGTTATTGGTACTCAACCGTTCGCGCGTCGTCCTACGAATTTGGAATAATCCCATCCGGAACTGGTTTTCGAGGAGTTCCCCAATAACGCGTACACGTCGGTTGCCGAGATGGTCGAGATCGTCTTTCGGTGCTAACCCGTTATGCACTTTAAGCAGGTGATCTACCGTAGCGGCAATATCTGCCGGGCGGAGTGTGCGCAGCGTTTCTTCAGGCGGCTCTCCGTAAACCGGTATCTCCTGGAATTTTCGATTCAGTTTGTATCTCCCAACGACACCTAAATCATATCGGTGTGGATCAAAAAGCAACCATGTGAGGTGTTTACGCGCATTCTCTATATTGGTGGTATCTCCGGGTCTCAACGTACGAAAAATGGTAAGTAGCGCTGCGTCTTGTAAAGAGTATTGCGCTTCGTAGTCTGCCTGTCGATCGCGCTCGAGTGTATTCCGTAAAAATCGGATGCGTTGGCAATCCTCGGTATCAAGGACAGTGAGCGCTTCAACACCAGCTTCTTGGAGACGCTCTAATTCGGTTTCGGTGAGGAGTGTATTCGCGGTAAGGAGTACTTCACCGGTCTCTTGATGGATAACGTCTTCAGCACAGACCCTATCTTGCGCATCTTCGGAGAGCGTCTGTTCAGCCGTGAAAGCCTCTTTTCCGTAGCGGGCAAGCGCGGCTTCGTATTCTGAATTCGTTAGTACTTGACCAAGCGTAAACTCACATCCGCTGTCGTGGGTATCAACAACACGGCGAAGCAGTTCGGTTTCAAAGCCCTTCCATTTTCTGCGGAAACTGGTACGCTCTTTCTCCGAAAGTGGTTGTCCGACTTCCAGTGGGCAGCCTTCATCCTCATCTGGGACCAGCGTAACACGATAATACTTCTCAGTTTCGAGATCGGGATAATCCTTGCTCGCCTGCCGAAATTCTGCAGCGTCTAATAAATCACCGGCTTTAACCTGTATTGCGGGTCCCTCTACGTGGGTAACCTGCCATCCGTCAAGCACAAGCCGTTCCGTTTTGGCGTAGAGTTTCAAGATGTCCGCGTCTGATGACCAACCGAGTGCTCGCAGCAGCACTGTAGCGGGTAATTTTCTACGTTTGTCGATGCGGACATAAATCTGATCCTTCGTGTCTATTTCAAATTCAACCCACGCCCCTCGATAGGGAATAATTTGTGCAGTCGGTGTCCGTCTTCCGGTTGGCAACGATTTCTCAAGAAAGATGACACCCGGTGAACGATGGAGCTGACTCACGATCACACGTTCACTGCCATTGACAATGAAGCTGCCGTTTTCAGTCATTAATGGCACTTCACCGAGATAGACATCGGATTCTCGGATATCCACGACGTGCGGTTCATCGGCATCCGGATCGGCTTCACGCAGGACAAGCATGATACGCGCGGTGAGAGAGACTTGATACGTCACCCCGCGCGCGACGCATTCTTGTAGTGTATATTTGGGTGTCCCGAGGGTGTAACTAACAAATTCAAGGCTATTGACCTCCGAAAAATCTCGGATGGTAAAAACTTCCTTAAATACAGCTTGGAGGCCTGTATCTATCCGTTCATTGGGTGAGACATTTTGCTGTAAAAAGGCATCATACGAAACCTTTTGGGTTTCTATAAGATTCGGGAGATCTGTCCGAATCTGCATTTTGGCAAAAGATTGTCTGGGCGTTTTGTTCACTGAAAGGAGTCCCCCTATTTGGCGGTGGTTGCGCAGCTTACGAGTAAACTTTTGAAAAAGCCTGCTTCCGCATCTGCTTTTTCCGTCTTAATATGGTGACATAGCATAACAGAATATTATACATTATAATTCGCCGCATGTCAAGAAAAAATGAAAAAAAAAGCATTTTTTTCGCATTTTAATGAAATTAAAGTTCAATATTGTCCTCTTAATCCGCAATTTTTGACGTGCCCCGGTCATTTAGTTTTAAATAAATTATCGGGTTGTTTCAATTTTTGAATCTTCTTTGTTTAAGCTCCAGCGCGGTTTCCTAACCTTACCATAGGTGTCAATTTAGTCCCGTAGGTTGGGTTGAACGGCGTTGAGAAGTGGCTGTTGACATGTCAAACACACCTGAAAGTCAATATCCGGCCATATCTATTCCTGAACGCAGTGAAACCCAACTTTACACTGTCAGCACCGCGGAACCTTCAAATCAAAAGCGTTGGGTTTCACTCGGTCTCTGATGGATGTGGTGTATCTGGAGACAGTTGTGCTTTTCTATAATTTTCGGGTTTTTGGTGGCATCCGTTCTACCCAACCTACAGGACTAAGAAATTACCGAACTAATTTTTGAATCTTCAACAAACCACACCTACCGGGCCTGGGGGCGAAATGAAACATTGACACTTGAAATGCGGTCTGCTATACTCAATGCATAAATTTAGGGTGACAAGGCACAGGAACCTCGTCTCACGCTTTGACTATGGAGAACAACATGGGAATCGTTACAACACCGCAACCTGTTAAAGCCGTTATCGGTGTGCTGACCGCTGAACCGTGTCTTCTGTCAACCGTTTACCCGGAACTTACACAACGTCTCGGACCCATTGACTACACAAGCGAGCTGCTCCCTTTTGCAAGCACAAACTATTATGAAGCTGAGATGGGACCGGACATCCACAGGCAATTTATCAGTTTTGAAAGGCTCATTGACGCGGGTACATTGGCAGAGATAAAACTGTTTACAAATAAGGTGGAGCAAAATTTCACAGCAAAGAAGCCGGAAGGCGATGCGCGACGCGTCAATTTAGACGCAGGTTACCTCTGTTTGGCAAAGTTAGTGCTTGCATCAACGAAAGATCACGCCCACCGTCTCTATCTCTGTGATGGCATTTATGCCGAAATTACACTCCGCTTTTATCGTAAAACGTTCCAACCGTGGGAGTGGAGTTACCCCGACTACCGGCTGCCAACATATATCGCTATCTTTAACAAAATCCGCGCAATTTATAGGAGTCAATTGGAAAATGAAGATATTTCTAAAAAAAATAGCAGGTATTAAAACCGCGTGCGACATGAAATTGTTGATTCTTGTCGTTTTCACGGGTGTTTTTTTAGCATGTTCTATATACAGCGTAAACGTTGAATCTACAGATTCGGATACCCGTGCGCGGGCACGCGACATCGGTATCCAAATCGGGACGCTTCCAACAGGTACTCACAACGCCATCACCGACGTCGCTGGTGTGAAGGTCGGACATGTCACCTTGAATGAAGGCGATTCGATTCGGACGGGTGTCACTGCTGTCATTCCAAGTGATGATATTTGGACGGCACGGCTGTTCGGCGCTGCCTATACCATCCACGGCAACGGTGAAGCAACTGGCATCGCGCGTATTAACCAAGCCGGATGGATTGAATCTCCTATTTTACTTACAAATACGCTGAGTGTCGGCGCAGTGCACGATGGCGTTGTTCGTTACATTGTGAAAAGGTATCCGGACAACAACATTGTGCTCCCGATTGTAGCAGAGTGTTATGATGGCGGTTTGAACGACATTAGTGGACTCCATGTCAGCGCAGAACACGCGATTGCAGCCATTGAAAATGCCACCAATGGTCCCGTCATCGAAGGCTGCATTGGTGGTGGCACCGGTATGCGCTGCTACGGGTTCAAAGCGGGTATCGGTACATCCTCTCGCGTTCTACCTGAAGAACGGGGCGGCTGGACAATAGGCGTCCTCGTTAACTCCAATGGGGGTCGGCGCCATCAACTACGAATTGATGGTGTTCCAGTTGGAAAAGAAATTACAGGGTCCCCACCGAAACCGACCCGGGATGGATCATTTATTATTGTGATCGCGACAGATGCGCCGTTAACGCACCGTCAATTGAAGCAGTTGGCGATCCGTGCAACACATGGACTCGCCCGCACAGGCACACCCAGTACAGATGGTAGCGGTGAATTCGTCATCGCGTTTTCCACGGCGAATATCTTTCCGAGCCGGACGGAAACCGGTACCTTTCCAATCGAGATGCTCGCCAATGGACGCTTAAGTTCGCTGTTCCAAGCAGTCATTGAAGCAACAGAGGAGGCTATTGTCAACTCAATGACCATGGCTACAACGACCACCGGACGCAACAACAGGACGATGTACGCGATTCCGTTGACTGAATTAGAAAAAGTGATGAAAGCATACGGACATTAAGCTGCGTCTAAACCGAGCCAACAGGCTTCGCACCGGGGGCAAGTGCCTCAGGCACCACTTCGTAATGTGAAAATTCCAATGTGAACGCGCCACGTCCTTGTGTCATTGAGCGAAGTCGGGTCGTGTATTGAAAGGTCTCTGATAACGGGATAAAGGCGTTGATGATGTCTTGCGTCAATCGCGACGCACGTCCTGTCTCGGATTCGTCTTGTGCCAAACTTTCGCTAATGTGGGCACGGCGTGCATTCAGGTCGCCGATGACCTTGCCGACGTGTTCATCAGGAACAGTGATGTGTATCTGCATAATTGGCTCTAAGAGTAAAGGCTTCGCCTTTCTCACGGCGTTTTCAAAAGCGAGGGCTGCTGCCGCTTCAAATGCCACTTCCGAGGAATCCGTTGGATGATAGGAACCGCCGGTGAGCGTTACCTTCACGTCTTGCATCGGGTACCCGATGCGTG
>JAPPDN010000572.1:6729-12391 GCA_028824575.1 Candidatus Poribacteria bacterium
CCCGTCGCAATGAAATGGATGTAGTGCCGCGGGATATGTGTTTCGTCGGTGTTGTCCTCAAACCGAAATCCTTCATCGCGTTCTAAGGGTTCAACCGTGAGCAGCACATCACCATAAATGCCTTCCTCATCGGTTTTATGAATGTGTGTTCCACGCGCCTCCGCAACGGTACTTATCGTTTCGCGATATGCCACCTGGAGTTTGCTCACTCGAGCGTTAACCCCGAATTCACGGACCATTCTGTCAGTCAAAATCTCCAGATGTAGTTCGCCCATCCCAGAGATAATTCGCTGTCCGGTCTCCTTATCAATCCCGACAGTAAAGGTCGGGTCTTCATCCATCAATTTTTCGAGCGTTTCTTCCAGTGCGTCCGCATCACTCGCGCGCTCAGGCTCTATCGCAATAGAGATAACTGGGTCCGGGAAAGTGATGGATTCTAAGAGGATCGGTTCTTTTGCATCGGTCACGGTATCCCCGGTTTTGGTATCCTTAAGTCCGACAAGTGCGACAATATCACCGGCGTAAGCGGCATCAGACACTGCCTCTTTATTGGCGTGCATTTGCAAAATGCGATTGACTCGCTCTCTTTTCTCGGAACGGACGTTGTAGATCGACTCCCCACGCCGAAGCGTGCCAGAATAGACGCGACAGTAAACGAGTTTGTCGACCGTTGGGTGACTCGCAACTTTAAAGGCTAAGGCTGAAAACGGTGCAGTATCGTCTGCGGGACGCGTTATTTTCTCTTCCTCGCCTCCCTCGGAAGTTGCATCTCTTTTACGTTTAGCACGCGTACCGGTAGAAGCAGGGTGCGGTGCAGTCCCTTCAATAGACGGCACATCAACAGGAGAGGGCAAAAAATCAATGACTGCATCAAGGAGTGGTTGAACACCTTGATTCTTCAAAGAACTTCCACACAGCACCGGTACTAATGCGCCGCTTAAAGTCGCTGCGCGAACAGTTGCCAATAATTCATCACGCGTAATTTCTTCGCCGTTCAAGTATTTCTCAAGCAACATCTCGTCTTCAACGGCAACACTTTCAAAAAGCGTCTCTCGTGCCTGATCAACATCATCCTGTAATTCAGATGGAATCTCCATCTCTGAATAGGTCTGTCCCTGATCTGCTGCGTCCCAACGCATCGCCTTCTGTGTTACGAGATCAATAACACCAGCAAAGTCCGTGCCTTCACCGATCGGCAATTGGAGCGGAAGTGGGTTCGCGCCCAATTGTGCTGTCATCATCTCCAGGACGCGAGCGTAATTCGCACCAACCCTGTCCATCTTATTGACAAAAACGATGCGCGGTACACCGTAGCGTTCCGCCTGATGCCAGACGGTTTCTGATTGGGGCTCCACGCCACCGACAGCACAGAAGAGTGCGATCGCTCCATCCAAGACCCGCAAAGAACGCTCCACCTCCACCGTGAAATCGACATGTCCGGGTGTATCAATGAGGTGAATGGCGTGTTCGCGCCAGAAACAGGTTGTCGCGGCGGCGGTGATTGTCACACCGCGTTCTCGTTCCTGCACCATCCAATCCATCTCAGCGGTGCCGTCGTCTACCGCCCCGATTTTATGTTTTTTGCCGGTGTAGAAGAGGATGCGTTCGGTTGTCGTCGTTTTGCCAGCATCAATGTGCGCTGCAATGCCGATGTTGCGTACGTTTTCAATCGGATATTCGCGTGCCATTCTTTAATTATTCCTTGCGGTTAAATAACGTGGGTGTTTTTGCTTGGGTGTTTCCCCAGAACTTTGACATGTCCTTCTTGAACTTGAATCCGCGCTCCATTTTGCGGCGTACTCGCCCATAAGCGATCTGCTTCATTACGAGCTGCGTTTTTGATGCTGTGAAGAGCGGGCTGATTTAGTCAGAAACCTCTTACTGACGGTTTCCGAAAGCCAACTGCTGACTGCGATTTTTAATTATTCCTTGCGGTTAAGGCGTGTGGCTATTGTTCCACTGAAGAACAACACCGAGTAAGCTGGGATTCCATTCCATGAGCAGTTGATATGCCTTCGGTGCCTCTTCACCCAGAACGCGATGACTAATCAACGGGATAACATTGAACCGTTTCTGTGCAATGAGTGTCAACAGCAAAAGACTGTCATCTTCAAGTGTCCAGAAGTTCGGTGAGGATTCTTGGCGCGGGCGGATAGAATTGTGCGCCCCATAAAGGATAAGTCCTTTTTTGTGGACATCGCGATAGAAGTTCACCTTCGGTGTTTCGCCGCGTGTGCTCGCCAACAACACCACGCGCGCATCCCGTCCTGCTACATCCAAGGCGGTGCTGATTGCGTCTGGATGCCCGGTTGCTTCAATAACGACAGCCGGCCCATTACCTTCTGTCACATCACCTAACTGTTCAGAGAAATTAGCATCTTCCGGATTGAGTGCGCAGTCTGCGCCCATACTTTTGGAAATTTCGAGACGGCTATCGGTGAGATCTGCCGCAATGAGTGGTGTTGCACCACTGAGTCTCGAAAGTTGCAGTGCCAGTAAACCGATGAGCCCTTGTCCTAAAACCAGCGCTGCCTCTCCCAATTCAATCCGTGCCTTTCGGACACCTTGTAATGCAATCGCACCGAGATTAAAGAAAACCGCCTCTTCGGCGGGAACATCCGCGGATGCTACTTTGAGTAAACGATTCGGTGAGGTTACAAAGTGGCTGGTGTGTCCCTGTGTTGAGGCAACGCGTTCGCCTACTTGATAGCTCGTAACTGATTTCCCGATCTCTATCACCGTACCGATATTGCTGTAACCGGGACGGGATGGATACCTGCCTTGTGCATTTGGGAGTCCGAGTAAGAACGCACGCTCCGTGCCGGGACTGATGAGCGTACACGCTGTAGCGACGAGGACTTCATCGTCTCCGATAGGCGGTAACTCAAACGTCTCAACCTCAACTTTGGCGCGACTCGGCCAAACAACCCGTTGTGCTTTCATCAAAAACCTGAGCCTCTTTAATAACAGAAGGATAGTTGTTTTTCGGTAGTCTACCAGAAAACCAACTATCCGTCAAGTGTTAATCCGCGAACCGTCCCATAGCGCGGACGCTTGCTGCGTTAGTTACCGGTCTGATGTGCGACGCGTGCCCAAGGTGACATAGTCGCCACCGCGATTATCTGGCAATCTGACATAAAGGAGCACGCGTCTCTTATGCTGCGCTTTCAGTTGCTCAGCGATGCGGGCATACGACTCAAGGTCATCAACCGGCATCCATTCCAATTCTTGGATGAGGTATCCGGGTTTGATGCCTTCTTTCTCGGCACTACTGCCGCGTTCAACCTGTGTGACAATAACGCCTTTTTCGCCCGAAGCATAGCCGTAACGTTCAGCCATCTCAGGGGTTAGCTCTTGGACGTGAAGCCCTGCAAGCGTTCCTTCTTCTTCATCTGCTTGCACGACTATTGGCGGTTCCTCATCGGGTGAGAGTGAGGCAAGGGTTTCTTGTGTGCGTCTCCCCAATTTAACAGCCAACCGTTCTTCTTTACCGTTCTCTCGGATGACTGTCACTTCAACAGATTTACCGACCTTTGTTGCGCCAACAATATGCCGCAAATGATCCAAGTCTTGGACTTGCTGCTCATTAAAGGTAAGAATAACATCTCCGACCTTGATGCCTGCTTTTTGCGCGGGGCTTTTCGGACCAACAACTTTAACAAGCACCCCGCGTGGCGTATCAAGATTCATTTCCTCTGCTAATTCAGCACTGACTGAATCCATACTAATACCGAGCCACCCGCGTTCCACCTTACCGTTTTCTATAAGTTGTGGCAAGATCTGTTGTGCGAGATTGCTTGGAATAGAGAAACCGATGCCGATATTTCCCCTAACAATGCTATTGGTGGCAATCAGGGTATTAATACCAACTAATTCGCCACGAATGTTAATCAGGGCACCGCCGCTGTTCCCTTGATTGATCGGGGCATCGGTTTGTATGAACTGTCCATAGGTCGTGAATCCTGTCCTACCCTTCGCGCTCACAATACCGCGCGTCACGCTTTGCGAATAGTTCAGCGGTGTTCCGATCGCGATAACCCACTCACCGACTTCAAGTGCGTCTGAATCGCCGAATGGTAGGACAGGAAGTGCCTCGGCATCAATTTTAATAACGGCTAAATCGCTACCGCCGACTTCACTCTGCGCATCATCACGCCCGACTAACTCGGCATCATACTCTTTGCCGTTTGATAGGGTTACCTTAATGGCATCGGTGCCCTCAATAACATGGTTGTTGGTGAGGATATAACCGTCGTCGCTGACAATTACACCGGAGCCGACACCTCTGGAAGGCATTGGGTTAGGAATTCGTTCGGGTTCTTCAAAAAAGCGTCTAAATGGGAACTCATCGCCGAAAAAGCGTCGAAATTCCCTTTCTTGCTCAGGTGTCAGTTGATTTCTTTGGGATGTCACGATTCTATTTCGTCTTGTTTGTGTTGTAATTTGCACAACCGCAGGGCGCGTGCGTTTGACTAAATTAATAAACGCCCGATTCGCGCGCTCCAAGTGCAGGAAATCTTCTGATGTTTCAAGTGTGTCGTTCGTCTGTCCGACTGCAGTTTGTAGCGCGAACTCATCTGTATCCCAACTGATGACAATTCCTGCGACGACAACAAACGCTGTCAGAATCAACATTACCCTTATAGGGTTCCGAAGTGTGTTTCTGGATTTCATGGTATATACCTCACAGTATAATTTATTAGTGGAAACTCCGATTTTGGAGATGTCAGAATCAATTTTTGATTTTTTGTGTTTACGTTTTAAACACACACCTATTGGAAAGAAAAGTTGCAAAAAAGTTGAAAAAAATATCACTCTTTCCGTGAAATTCGATCTACATGTTCACGGACAATATGTTCGGGACATAATTTAATAAAGAACCAAGCACCGGGAACCAGAATCAGAAAAGCACCCACGAGGATATCGTCAAATCGCCCAATAATCGGGAGAAAATCAAAATCCAGCGGATTCACCAAATAGGCGATAGCAAAGGCAACTGCCAATAATTCGGCGAGGATGAGGATCGCCTTCCGGTAGACGGGCACACGTTCATCGACAAACAGTCGCCACGCCAACTTGACGAAATTTGGGAGATGGAGAAGGAGGCGAAAGAGGCGAAAGGAGCCCTGCCTTTTACCGCCGAAGAAAAATGAATTCAACATAATTTTAAAGTTTACCAAAACTGTTTTTTATATGCAAATCAATTTTTTTAGAAGTTACCGGTTGTCAGTTTTCAGTCCCGTAGGTGCCAATTTAAGAAAAATAACCCTCTCGGTCCCAAAAACACCCTCGCCACCCAGACGGGCGGTTCCTAACGCTTTACACCTTTGACTTCTGAACTGTGATTTCTCTGATTTCTATGATTCCCATGATAAGAGAACTCATCACAAGAAACTGAATACTGAAAACCGAGTCCTGATGACTCAGCAGTTCCCCGGGAACGCCATCTTTGTAGAAACTTCAACACCACAATCAGCAGCTTATTTTCCATCAGAGATCTTATCAGAAAAATCAGAAAAATCACAGAAATCACAGTTCAGACTTAATAGGACGAGAATGTCACGGAAAATCCTTAAATTGACACCTACGGTGCAGTTAGGAAACCGAACCATAGGTGTCAATTTAGCGATTTTTCACGGTATTTTGTAGGAGCGTCTTTACA
>JAPPDN010000847.1 GCA_028824575.1 Candidatus Poribacteria bacterium
GCAGTTGTTGTTTAAGGATATTTGATATTTCGTCCGGTCGGACTTCTCTTGCCATATTTTCAGTCCTCTGTGAAGAGTAGTTATCAGTCTTCGGTTTTCAGTAGTTATCAGTTCTCGATTATCAGTTAATTTTTTGTGGCGGTTGCTTTTCGGGTTACTGCCACAGTCCACCTCTTTAACTCTCACTGCGAGGCAAACTGACGACTGACGACTCTGACAACTGACCACCAATAACGATTACCCTTTCGCGAGTTGTTGCTTCAGGCGTTGGAGTTGTGATGCGACACTTGCATCAAAAACAGTATCATCTAATTGTACGATGAAGCCGCCTTCAATCTGTGCATCAGTTGTGGTTTCCAATCGCACCTGTTTTCCCGAATACGCGCTTAATTGCTGTGTGAGTCGTTCCTCTTGCTCCGGTGTTATAGGCACAGCGGTCGTCACTTTTGCGACGAGCCTACCAGCAGCTTCGTCAACAATTGCTGAAAAAGCATCTATAATTGCGATGAGGTAACGTTCACGCTGCTTTGATGCAAGTAGTTTGAAGAAGTTAATCGTCAGAGGCTGCATCGCGTCTGCGAAAAGCTGCTGAAACGTCTCGCTTTTAAATTGTGGAGACAATATAGGGCTATGAACTAATTGCGTGAGTTCCACAGATTGTTCAATCAATCCTTGCAGCTTGTCCATATCTGCGGTGATAGCGTCCAAAGCACCTTGTTCTAACGCCGCATCGTATAGGGCACGGGCGTAAGGTTTCGCAACCCGAATGTCTCTCATAGTTCGTTTTTACCTTTTTTGAGTCATGCCACATTCATCTGAACGCTTTAGCAATTGTAAAACGTTTGTAAGTCTCGCCAAAGCAGTTCTATGCAAGAGTTAATTAACGTCGATATGGTTGGAATTAACCAGAACCCCGATTTGACATCGTAAAAATCGGCGCGAACCTTCAATCATTAAAAAACGACTAACGCGGATCTGCTGGCAACCTACTAATGGATGCGTCAATAATATGCTGATGTCTCTCTGGGTTGAGTTCTTCGCTTATAATCTTGCTGGCAGCATCAATTGCGAGTTCAGCGACGACCCCTCGCAGTTCGGAGATGGCTTCGTCTTTTTCACGTTGAATCTCGGCTCTGGCTCTTGCGACTTCATCCTCTGCTTCTTGTCGCGCCAGTGCGAGAATGTCCTGACGTTCGGTGTTCCCTTGTTCAATTGCAGTTTGGATTTTAGTTTGCGCCTCGGTCTCAATATCGGCTAAGCGTTGACGCGTCTCTGCGGTGAGCCTGTCCAACTCTTCACGATCAACCCGCAATTGTTCTATCTGCGAAGTGATTTCAGATCTGCGGTCTTCTAAGAGCCCTCCGACCTTGCCGAAAACAAACTTCCAAAGCACGGCGAGCACGACCAGAAAGCCGATAGTTTGGATGATAATCGTCTTCGGATCAATGCCAAGCAGCGCAAGAAGCCCTCCTTCAGCAGGCACCTCGGCAGCGAACGCACTGTTGGCGTACATCCCCATTAAGATGAGGCAGCATCCGTAAAACGTACGGTAGCGTCCCTTGCAAAGTGAAAGCCTATATATAATGTTTCGCATAAGATTACTGTACTCTGTTGTGCGAACTGAAGACGTAACGTATCAATATGAACTCGCAATTTCGACGCCCCTAATTTTGTCTGGGGTTGCAAGCCTCGCCGTCCGTCTTCAGTCAAAGGTTATCTTCCGGTACCGTCATCTGTCGTGACTCGTCTCGCGTCTGCATCAATCATATTTTGCAGGATTTGACCTTCGGGGAGTTTTGCCTGCAAGATAAAGAACATTAAAAGCGCATAGATAACGAGCGATTCGATGAGTGCCAAACCGATAATCATCGCAGTCTGGATCTGCGGTGCGGAATCAGGTTGACGTGATATCCCTTCAAGAGCAGTGCTTGTTGCACTTCCTTGTGCTCTTGAGGCGAAAATGACGGCGATCGGCAATCCTAAAGTCACGCCAAACGCCAACACTGCTAGATAAATCATGAATGTCCTCCTTGGACGGATACGGGTAAGTTTTCACTTGTCCCATAGAATTTTTAGTGATGCGCTTCATGCGCGTCGTCATGGTGTTCTATGAACAGCACGATGTAGATAGATGTTAAAATAGTAAAAACGAATGCCTGCAGGAAGCCAGCAAATAGCCCGAAAAACAGCATAGGCACTTGCACTGGAATAATCGGTATAGCATCCGCAATCAGCACGATAAGTCCGAGTTTTGTGAGTTCAATAACAACCGCTTTCTCGCCAAAGATATTCCCGAAAAGGCGGACAGCCAGCGAACCGGCGCGTGATAACTGAGCGACCACTTCAAGCGGGAACATCAAAACACCTAACCACGGTGGGTTACCGGCTAAATGTTTCAGATAGCCGCCTATCCCGTTCTCTTTAATAGCGATAATTTGAACGCCTAATACGGCGGTTATCCCGAGCGCGAGCGTTGTATTCAAATCTGCTGTTGGAGGTTGAAGCCCCGGAATAACTCCGAGATAGTTCAGGAAGAGAATGAAGATAAAGAAGGAGCCAACAAAGGGAACATACTTTTTGCCGTGGTCGCCTAAAATCCCGCCGAAGAAGTCCATAATACCACCGACAAACACCTCTAACAGTGTTTGCCCTTTCCCTTCAGGTATCCGTTTCAACTTCCGAGTGGCCAAGATAAAAAACAGTACTAAGACGAGAACAGCAAAGTATGTATTGGGAATTAGATCGGGTTGATGCCACCGCGTCGGTTCAGGGATCATCTCATCCGGTAAGATCTGTGAAATCGGATAGAGCAAACTACGGTGACCGTTGTCGGCTGCGAAACTCCCAGCTACTATTGCCAAACTGAGTCCAGCAACCAAGCAGATAAACGATAGTTTTTTCATGTTTTGTTGTGAATATCTTTTAAATATGGGGATGGTGTCGGGTGCCTCCGAATTTGAGGTAATTGGTAAGTTCCACCTCAAGACTCATTGGGGTCCTTATTTGAACGGATGTTCATTATCAAGCTGATCGCTTTGATAATGATAGCACCTTGTACTAAAGCAATCCCCCCAGCCAGCGCGTATATATTCATCCACTCCATTTTGAAGAGGAGATAGAGAAGTCCGCCGAGCACTGTATATTTACCGAGTGCGATAAAACCGAGCAAGGACTTCGTGCGCTTCGATTTCCCGGGCCGAACGAGTCGCCGAACAGCAAATTCGAGCGACCAGAATAGACTCAGGCTGATAGCACTTCCAATCAAGAAACTCGGGAGCGCGGGGCGTTTGAATCCTAAAAGGACTGCCGCAATCACGACGGTAAGGCAGATTGTCAAGATGTAAATATGGCGGATAGTTCGGTCGCCAAACTCCAAAACGGGACCCATTGTAAGTGCGACTCCTTTGTCAAAAAGACAGCGGATTAGGCTGCCAGAATCCCCGCTCTCGGATGTTATTCTTGTTCAGTGCCTTGTGCTTGTTCGGAAGTCGAACGACGTTGTTTTTCTATAGCTTCAAGTCGCCGGTTCCAGCGCGCCACTGAACGAAACATTTCCATGAATCCAGCGGCGACCCCCAGTCCGAAACCGATGTACGATCCGACTGCTGCATTGCCTAATTTTCCACCGATCCACTTACCCCCGAAATAACCGATACAGATCGCGAGCGCAAGTGTTATCCCGATGGATGCGAGGTCAAACATTCCTACATTTTCATGTTTGAGTTGGTTGAGCCGACGTTTAAACATGACGGTTGCTCCCATAAAATGAAAATGGTGTTAGAACAAATTTCCTCGTTAAGCAACGCTATATATTATATCACAAGATTCGGGTGAATGCAAAAAAAATGGAATATTTTCTGAATTAGAAGTTGGCAGGATTAATTACGCGGATCGTGTAAACATTTATTCATACAATAGAGTAGGCGCGGTTTAAAACCGCGCCTACCACTGGTTTTACTAAAGATATAATAGAAGTTGGCTGCTCAACTCTATAATTTCAAACCTTATTTCAATTGGATCAAAACTGCCCAATGGTCTTCAGTCGGAGCAGACAGGGTTATACTACCGCTAAAATGAATTTCCGCTTCTTGTCCCCATTCACTTTTGCTGATATTTAACCATCTGATTGTTCCCGATTTTGTGTCTACCGCTTCACCAACACCCAAGTTGATATCAACCGAACCTCCATTCGGAAAATAGACAGCGTATTCTTGTCCTAGGTTTGCGACGGTATACGCTTCGTTCTCTGCCCTGTTAGAAAGCAGGTCATTATGAGGTTCGCATGTAAAAACGTCCATTTCGTCTGTGATGGTTCGCATACTTTTGATGTGTGCTTGCGCCGTTTTGTTCAAACCAACACCGCTATCGGGACGGTGGAACCGTGCCGATGCAAATCCGCCGAAAATGTTTCGCCAAAACCGCTCCAACCCATCTTGTGTACTGCCGAACCGTCCGCCATCAGCACCATAAATTTTAATATTATTAATGGGTCGGATCGGTGAGAGTTTTGCTCGAATTTTCTGGGCGTTATCCCAATGCCGCTGCCGTTTCTGGTGGTTATTCTGCGATATATCACAAAACGAGTAGGTTTCAGGATGGTCAAACGTCGCTTTATGCTTATCATCGGATAGATCCCACGGGTCCCACATTTCCGTAGTTTCGACGACGCGTCCTGCTTCTGCTGCTTGCTTCTGGATATATGTTGCCCAGTATTCACCCCACGCAGCCGTGACGGCAGTTTCGTTGTCCATGCAGTAGAGTATATGTCCATACGGAAGCGTTTCAGCGAGTAATTTATCTACAAATTTTTCCTGATATTTCAAGACGATTTCCTGATTGCGCTCTTTCGGGACAGACCAGAAAAAGTTGTTTCCCGTTGCAACGGGATGGCTGTTAACAGCAGTGGGTAACCCTGTCTCTTCTACTGTGTAGTTGCTGTTATTTTTTGGGTTGAACGGATTGGCATCCCAAGGCTCTCGATAATAATTGAAGGTCGCCCATACCTCAATTTGGACGATAATATCCATCTCGTGGGTCCACGTGATGAAGTTCCGAAAACGGTTCCAAAATTCGTCGTTCCACTGATTTAAGTCATAGCCGTCGCCGACTTTTTTGAAGGGTGGCACATCGCCTTCATCGACCCAACTCATCGTCGATCGCACATAGTTACCACCGACTGACTTCAACAATTCAAGATGTGCTTTGAGGTTAGGAATCTGAAATAGATTGTCTTCAACTGAACCACCGATGAGCAGAATCGGTTTGCCTTTATACTGCCAGTAACGCGGGTTTTCTTTATAAATTTGGATTCGGTCTTTTTCCATTTTTGTATCCTTTTCGGCTTTGGTATCCTGTGCTGCTGAGTAAAAGGAAACGAATATGAGTAGAGCCAACATAAGTTTGTATGGTCCCCACAGATTTCGCATAAGAGAATCTCCTGAATATTATTAGGGTATAATGAACTTTTGGGTTACAGTTGTTACAAGGATTAAACGGTGTTAGAAACAAGCATCCTTGTTAAGCAACGGGATATATTATATCACAAGATTTAGGAGAATACAATTGAACTGGAACTTGAAAACGACACGCTAAACTTCAACGCGCACAAATGCAAGGAACGCTCCAGAGAGAAAAACAGCGAAAAACAGCATTAGCAACAGCAAATCTACTGCTGCAGCGTTGAAATCACGACCGAGACTAAGCCTATCTTCAAACATCGGAATTGATTCTGGACTGATGGGCTTTTTTGACATACCTTCGTACGTTCCAATGATATGGAGACTCTCGGGATCTGCTCTGTCCATATCCGTGACAAATTCGCGGTATTCACGGGCGTAACGCTGCACGTTCTCTACAAATTGTTGGTGCCGTTCAAACCCAGTGCCAGCAAAAACCTCAAGAAGGTGCTGGACAAGCACGACCGGTGAGACGCGGGTGACAGAACGCGCCAGTTGAATTTGGGCATGCTGTTGCGTTAAGTATTCGTGGATCAAACGTTCCCGCCCCGTCACATCTTTGATAACATATTCACCCGCGAACTCCATTTTTTGCACCGGATCCTTCATGTCTTGCAAACGAGCCTCGTATTCACCCCTAAGTTCATTTACAAGTTGTATCGCGCGTTCGTTGAATTTATCATAAGTCATTGATGGTGAAAATCCGCTTGCAATAGAGGCGAGCGTACTCGGCATAAAAACCACGAAGGTGACCCACATCAATAAAAGTATCACAAGACTCGCTGCACTCTGCCGCACACGCGACGACACCAACAAACCTAACGCAAGAAACAGACACAGGTACAGCAGCGCAATGAAAAGAATAATGCCTAAACGGCTCCACGCATCGGGACCAAGCCGGACCTCGCTGGCCGTGGAAATTACCAACAGGTTCATCAAAATCGATAGCACAAACGGGACGCTAATACTGACCAACGCGCCTAAAAATTTGCCAATCAACACGGTATGACGCGGAACCGAGTTTGCCAACGTCAAACGGAGTGTCCCATGCTCGCGTTCGCCAGAAATCGAATCAAAGGTGAACAAGATAGCGATGAGACTCAAGACGTACCCGATTACAAACGTCCAATCTATTTTGATAGTGTCCGGACGAATATTTTGTCGATTGAGCGTCGCAGGCATATAATCTAACTGCCAGAAGCCTGCCAAGTCATCAGTAGCCCAAGCGTAAAATCCGCCGTGGACATTGTCAGCCAAAAAGTCCTCACCCCCATCTGCACAAAAATGGAGAGATGACGGTTTTTTGTAAAGGTATCCGGGACCCTCTTGTGCAATCTGATACAAATTTGTTCGAGATTTTAAGCGATTCAACGATTTTGTAGCGGCATCGTGATATTTCTGCATCCGCCCAGGATGTTCCTGGAGATGCACAATCGCATTGATCAGCATCAAGCCGAGAAGCAATACCGTTGTCAGCGCAAACCGAAGGCTATTCAGATTGTCGTAAATTTCTCGTTTCGCAATATGCCACATAAGTAATCAGTTAACAGTTAACAGTTTTCAGTTAAGAATCTCTCATTTATAGTAAAACCCATAAATGAGTGAACATATTTGTAGCGTAGGCTGTTAGCCTGCGTGCGTATGAATACCGTTACCCTACACTTCACTTTTGATAAAAATAAGAAATATTATTACGAACAGAATTATATTAAGCATGACCAATATACATACATCCGGCAACGCCCGCTTAGCATTTGTGGCAACGTCAACCCTCTGGAAAGAAAACTGCGGCAAACTATCCCAATCGACCGCCCCCTTGTCAGCAGAGAACCATTGCTCTGCCCCGAACGCGTTCTTGTCATAGTAATAATCAATCAAGGTCCGCCGATACCTTCGCGCCGCTTCAAAAAAATCTCTGAGTCCGCGCAGGTCTGTCCCTACCCACGCTTGCGTTGCCGCGTCGTACATCCCGACGGGCGAGCCTCTCAAAAGAATACGATCGACAATCGCCGGTTGAACAAAGATGGCTTCGAGTGCCTGTTTTCGGACAAGCCACGCCCGTTCTGCGGCGTTGACGATCTGTGGTCCGAGGAAGCGGTAATAATCCTGCGCGTGTGGGACCTGAGGTTTGGAGGCTTCGCTCAGTTTGTCAATGTTTGAAACAGCGTGGTAATCATACCTAAGTGTTGATGAATCTTTATGAAAGTATTCGTGACCTGATCCCCATATCCAATTCGGATCTACGTCTACCATACCAAAATCCGGATCTTCTCCTGGAAAGGCATCATTCGCAAGGAACTGCTTTCGCTCTCTGTCGAATGCCTCCCATATCTGTTTAATTTCCTCGTAAGCGGATACCATCCGCGGTTGAGAAGCCTCAGGTGGCGCAATCGCGGCAAGAACCGCGTTTGGATACACCAACACCCAAAATCCCCAGACAAACATAGCAAGCATCAGCGCGGTCCCGGTTCTGCGGGTTACCGCTGAAATTAGCATGCCGATGAAGTAGAATACCGACAGATAGACAATTGAGCTCAAGATAATCCCACCGATACGGAGGAAATCACCAGTACTCAGCGAAATAGCCGTGGATGTTGTCAGCAAAATCACCGCGAGGAGCAGGCTTATCAGCAGCGGAACAAGCAAGCAGCTCATTGCACTGATGTATTTCGCAAGCAGAATATGCCCGCGACGGACTGGATGTGTTAGCACCAGACGCAATGTACCGCGCTCGCGTTCTCCCGCGATGGCATCGTAGGCGAAAATCAGTGCTATCAGGCTCAGAACGACCTCAAAAATAAAAACAATATCAATCGAAGAGAAGAGATTGAGAAGTGGATTTGTCGTCCCTCGCATCCGGGCATCCCACAACGTCGGCACAAAAGCGTAAGATATCCAAATTTCGTTCCCCAGCCGTTTATCCAACCCAACATTGAAGATACTCAGCGGATTTGGCGGGCGAGCAACGTCCAAGCTTCCTGACGAATAGGTTTTCCGTTCCTGTAATTGCTGACGTTCTGTTTTGAGAGCAGTGTTGTAAGCTGCCAAGCGTCGCTCGTAATCTTTAATCAGCACAGCGGTATTCGCAACGACAAGCAGCAACATAATGAAGACTGCTACCGCGAAACGGAATGTCATTAGATTGTCAAGGAGTTCTCGACGGATGAGTGTTGTTATCATGGGGTTTACCCTAATTCAGATGTTTTTCAAACCAGTCTATAATACGTTTCCAACAATCAGCGCGGTGTTCAGGGCGCCAATACTTCACGAGGTGCCCTTCACCACGATACCACGCAAAAGTCGCGCGCTTCTCGAGTCTACGTAATCCAGAGAAAAGCTCCCCAGATTGTGTGTAATCAAAACCATCATACCCTTCACCACAATAGACCAGAACAGGGGTTTCCACCTTATCTAAGTGAAATAGTGGTGAATTGTCAATATATCGTTGGCGTTTTTCCCAGAGCGAACCGCCTATATCCATACGATTCTTGCCTTCTATCCATTTAATACCGAGACTTCTCCCGCGTTTCGTAAGATCTCCGTAGATTCTGGTCAAATTATAAAAACCGCCGCCACTCACTGCGGCTTTGAAACGATTGGTTTGTGTCATCAGTCCGACTGTCCAGTATCCACCGTGACCGTATCCTGTTATTCCCAAACGATCCGCATCGGCGATACCCATTTCAATAACTTTGTCTACCGCGGGTAGCACGTATCCGGGCAATTTTTTAAACGATTTGCTGGATATTGATGGCATATCAACACCAAGCACGGCGAAACCACGCGCAGCGAGGAGTTGAAAGTTCATGATATAATCATCGAACCCAAAACTATAGATATATCTCGCTATACCTGGATAGACCCACGTAACTAAAGGATACTGTTTACCTTCCTCATAGTCGGCGGGCAGCATCAAAACACCCCGTAAACGTTCACCTTTCTCCGTTTCTGATTCAACGAAACGGGTGTTACCAAATTTTAAGTCACGCAAATGTGGATTAAGATCCGTCACCGGCTGTCGTTCTCCAGAGTCTGTATCAAACATCCAGATTTCCTCTGGGTGTGTCGCATCTTGTGCGCTGTAGACAATATGTGTATCGTTACCTACAACCTTTAAATCGTATTCGTCTCCAATACGACCGGTTATGCTAATTGGTTCCTCAAATAGACAAGTCGCACCTGCCTCCGCAGTGTTTATCAAATAGAAGCCATCTTTCTTTGTTTCTGGGTCATGTGTCTGAACGCAAATAGACTGCGCATCGCTTGATTGCCAGACAACATGTGTATTTACTTTCGCGAGCATACCGATGATGTGTCTATCCAATTCTTCTGTCAGTTTCCGGGCGTCGCTGCCGTCTGCTGCGAATTCCCAGATATTTCCGTCGATGCCGCAGAAGAACGAGTCTCCTGACGAACGCCACAACGGACGCACGAAATATCGCAGTTTCTCTGTAAGGTCTGCGGTCAGGTTCTTCTGTTTACCATCTTGGACTGAAACAATAAACAGACCCTCCGGCTGAGCATATATGAGGTGCTTACCGTCTGGTGACCAACTTACGAATAGCGCACTTTCCCTGATATTTGTAGCCAAACTTCGGACTGGCGTTCCATCTAAACGGACTAATAACAATTCAAACAGGATTTCTTGAGATGTTAATTCCTCTTCTCGTATCACATTGAGCACAGCAACTGCAGTATTATCCGGAGAGAGTGTAATGTTTCTCGTAAACAACCCGCGTGTGAGCACTTGCACATCACCTGTGTCAACGTTGAAAACACCTAAATCCCCTTTGACCCACACGAATTGGTCTAATTCTTCATCTAAAGAAGACTGTTCGTCCGTATCAGTATGCCAAACGTTTATAGCTTGTGGGATTGTTTTAGCTGAGATAAGTGTGGAAAGATCCATATCTTTCGGACGTAACTTTGTGATGATGTATTTTCCATCTGAAGTCCACTGTGGTGCTTCAAGACCGTGTGTTGCAGTAATCGGTTTTTCGCTAACTTGCCGCAGTTCATTTTTAACCTTATCCCACACCCAAAGATGGGGTGCCCCCATTCGGTCAGAACAGAACGCTAAGTAGTTTCCATCTGGAGACCACCGTGGTGCCCAGTCAACCCCAGTATCTGCTCCGAGTTTATGCGTTTCCTTCGTTTTGATGTTGGTAACCGATACCTCTTGACTATGATTTTCTATCAATGCACCTGTGAGTTGATGCACTGAAAATTCATCTGTCTGTTGTTCAAACGATGCTATTCGGTCGGGGTCTACTACTACATAGGCAAGCCACTCTCCATCTGAGGAAAGTTGCATTTGGGAACGGTCTGATAAAGACTTAATTTTCAGTATTGCCGAACTCATTCTATCTACCATACTAATTTCTCCTTGTAACGGAAGTAGAGAACTGTCTTCCTTTCTAATAGAACTATCTATTGTCTTTTGAATTGATGGATCGTATTGTCTTAACCTTTGTCGGGCGCGTTGAAGTCGGCTCTTAATCGTATTTTGGGATACGCCTAAATAGTTACTTATCTCAGCAGATGTCATCTCTTCAAAATAATGGAGTCTGATAAGTTGGCGATCACTTTCCTTTAGTTTTGAAAGCAGCTCTTGGACCAATTCGCGTTGTGCGTCAACGGCATCCCTCTCATTTTCCAAGGCAACATACAGTGAATATGTATCTGTCTCTGTATTTATTGTGTAGTTCTCACGTAACAATTTGGACCTTGATTGATTTTTTCGGAACCACGCTATACAGAGATAATTAGCAATCGCAAGAAGCCATGTTGAAAACTTCGCCGAGTCTCGCAGCTTTTCCAAATTTCGATACGCTTCAAAGAATGTTTCCTGTGTAATGTCTTCAGCAATGTGGAAATCTCCAGTTTTCCGATACGCATACGCGTGAACCTGCTTCTGGTATTTACTCACCAAACTCGCAAAGGCAGCTTCATCACCCGCAAGTGTAAATTGAATCAACACAACATCGTCCGTTTTCATCTGACATCTCCAGAAAGGTTTTATTACGTAGAATTATAGCAAAATTTGTGAAAAGTGCATACACATTACCTTGTATGCACTGACCGAATACTTGACGCACATCGACGTTGACTTGCCGTATTGTAAGCGCGTTGTCAATTGTCTTCAGATAATTGTTGGTTTTAATAACTGGATAATACGTTTCAGGGTAGGAGTGCTTAAAGGCACGAAGAAACGTCTGATTAATTACTTCACTATATAATGTCGCGAATTAGTTGAAAAAAGGTGCATAATTTTAAAGGACACGCAATTGACATCTTAAAACCTTGATTGCCATAGTACAAATTTCACGTCATCTGTCGGTGATGGTATTGCCCCGAATAGACCAGAATCTCGAATTTCCTGTTGGAGTTTATTACGTAACAGTCTTTCATGCTGTAGGTTAAAGGTTCGGGCAGTCTGGATTCCCTGATAAATGCTATTCCCATAGAAAAACGCACCCAGTATTCCAACAGGTACAGCGACTTCGTAACGTCCTTGGTCAGCGTAATAGAAACTCGCGCCGCCCAGCACTGCGACGCTAACGAAAGCATAGAGTCCATCAACAGTTCGTCCTGTATAAATTTGTCCACTGCCCGGTACGAACACTGAAAGCGCGCCCGCAATCATTGGGGAACGACGAGGCAAATTCTCGGCATCTTTTACCTGTCGTGCTAATCTATTGCTAACCCCAGCAAAAGGACTTTCTGGATACATTAAAGAGACATCGTTCCACACTTGGCGCGCTTGTATCCATTCTCTCTTATCTATGTGTACGACTCCAATTGTAAAATGTGCGCGTGGTGCCAAGTCGCTCTCCGCATGTTCCGCAAGAAATTGTTTTAGCGATGAAAGTCCGTGCTCACTATCGCCTAACAGGATGTAGCATTGCGCAATGTTGTTCTTGCAG
>JAPPDN010000060.1 GCA_028824575.1 Candidatus Poribacteria bacterium
TAACACGGTATCGCTGGTGCCTCCCAACCATTGATGTGATAGACGTGCCCCAATTGACCCCAGACATCCGCGTCATCAGGAGAATTCCGAACGGCTTCTTGTGCAGTTTCAATTGCCTCCAAAAGCAATTTCTCCTCAACTAAGTCGAGGTCTGCAGGTTGGGGAATATCAATCTCAGCACCAGCAAAAACAGCTATACTGATCAGGAATAAATGAATCAAGAGCGTCTGCGGAAGCACGCCATCGCGATGAAGGATGGAAGGATGGAAGGATGAAAGGATGGGTGCCCCCAATCTTCCTGTCTTCCAATCTTCCTGTCTTCCAATCTTCAATTTCTTCAAAAAGGCACCCCCTTTCCTTGATAAACCTTTACACGTCGATTCGCAGGTGTCCCTGGAAATCTTTCGCGGCTTCCGTCTTGCCAATACACGTCAATCGCTTGAATTTCGCTGATCGTTCCTAACCCGAAATGCACACTCGGTTCACTACTACTAAGATAACTCGTTCCAGACAGCACATAGCCTGTCAATGTACGTGATTCAGTTTGGAGCATGACTTGTGCCCCGAGTGCGTCTCGACTTTCGGTGATAGCTTGCACAAATAACCGATGATGCTGAAGCGACGGTGCGTCGTTTCTGAAAACGCGAAGCCGATTATCAAGACTGCTCACCACCATATCAATATCGCCATCCCGGTCAATATCACCGAAAGCCATCCCGCGGCTCACCTCAACACGTTCTGTAAAGTCAGGCGCACGTGAACTTACATCACTGAAATGGGCTGTAGGAAACCGTTGGAGACCTTCAGTGGTCGTAGGGGTTGGGTTGCCCAACCCATGCGGACGAGGCAACCTCGCCCCTACGACGGCTGATTGCTGATTGCTATTTCGGAAGAGGAGATTGGGTTCGGCATAAAAATTCCAGAATTCGCCAACATCTGCGCCATCCAAGATCTCCCCGCGCTTCACCCTCCCATTGACGAGCGCGATGTCAAGATCGGCATCGTTATCGAAATCAAGGAAACCACATCCAAAGCCTGTCCAACGCAGGTCGCGTCCGGCAAAACCTGCTATTTCAGTCATGTCAGTGAATACAGAGTGCTTAGCGGCGATATAAAGGGTATTTGTCTCGCCGGATAAGTGCGTTGCGAACAGGTCAGGAAGCGTATCACCGTTGATATCCCCGACAGCGATGCCCATGCTGCCTTCGGGTTGTCCGTAAGCGTTAAACGCAAGCCCATGCAATATGGCTTCCTCAGCAAAAGTGCCATCGGTCTGGTTTACCCAGAGATAGTTCGCTTCGCCATCGTTGGCAACAAAAAAATCCGCCCAACCATCACCCGTCAGATCCAGACACACAACACCGAGGCCTCTGCCGGACATTGCGGCGATACCTGTCTGCTCGGTCACATCTGTGAAAAAGCCGTTGCCGTTATTTTGGAACAGGCGATCTGTTGCAGGCTCGAAGACTTTTGGATTACAATAATCTGGCGCGCTGTGTTTCCCGCGACACACCATTTCTGGATCAAATTGAACGTAGTTCGCAACATAGAGATCGAGGTCTCCATCCCTGTCGTAATCACCAAAGGTTGCGGATGTTCCCCAAGCCTCATTTGAGAGACCTACCTCTTCTAATATGAATGTACCGTCACCCTTGTTTCGATAGAAAACATCGGGACCGTAATTCGTCACATAGACATCTACGTCGCCATCATTATCGACATCACCGATTGCTATGCCTTGTCCGTAGCCTTCGTGTCCGATGCCAGCGGTTTCCGTAACGTCAACAAACGTTCCATCGGGTTGTTGTTGAAAAAGCAGATTCGGGGTAGGTGCGTCCGCTTTGCCGGGTGGTGGAAATCGGATGTGTAGGACATCCAGCGCGCCATCATTATTGTAATCAAAGAGTGCAACTCCGCTCCCGATGACCTCAGGTAGGGCATGCGTGCCTGCAGCCCAAGAAGCCTCCGTCTGTGAGAAACCGAGCGCAGCCGTTACTTCCATAAATAGAGGTTTGTCGGTCTCTGCTTGTGCTGTCCACAGAAAACCGATTACAACGGAGAGCGTAATAACGTATAGTTTCGTAAACATAGCGTCGTTCCAAAAGAAATCGGGGTTACAAATCCCTCCTACACGGCAAAATCACAAATTCCAATTGCCGATGGGCTTCACGTAATGCAGTTTCTACTAACACTGGTGTCTCGGCACGCGCGAAGATGAAACCGAGATATCGCGCCCCCTCTGGTAACGGTACCACTTCCCCACCAATCGGAATTGTGATACTGACTTCTACAATTCCATCTACGCGATGCGCATCTGTTTTGCCGCGTACTTCACCGAGAATACCAGCCTTCGGCACCGGAATCATCATCACCCCCGCTGCCTGCTGTTCTCGCTGTAACGCTTCCACAGGTTGCCCAATGGCGTGTCGGATAACGAGTTCCTCCAGCGACATACCGGTTCCAAACCGGAGCGTCCTTGCACAGAGTCCGCCAATCGTCCGTGCCGCAATTTCGATAAGATGTGCCCCGTTGTCGTTATAACGCAACTCGGCGTGGACGGGTCCGTGTTGAAGTCCTAAGGCGGCGGCTGCCTCTGCTGTCGCGCGATGCAGCGCATCCTGGACATCCACCGATAAACGAGAAGGTGTAACATAGAGCGTCTCTTCAAAAAAAGGACCTTCGAGCGGATCAGGTTTATCAAAGAGCGCGAGCACCTTAAGTTCACCGTCTAAGAGGATACCTTCCAATGCCACCTCTATTCCCGGAATATAGTCCTCAACGAGTAGATATTGTGAAACGTGTTCCTGTGAATTGCCCTCGGCGGCTGCCTGCAAAGCATGTAAAAGTTTCGTTGTCCGCTGAAAGGCTTCAATAAATTCAGCAGGCGTATCTGCCCGAATGACGCCACGGCTTGCGGAGAGGGAGAGGGGTTTGATAACACACGGAAAACTGACTTGTGTATCCGTGCCGTAGGGGTTGGACGACCCAACGCCTACTATTTCGGTGGGGTCATCACAGATAGAAAAGCGTTGATAAGTAGGCACCGAGACCCCATTTGCTGCCAATGTGTCGCGTAAGAGATATTTATTGCGCGTCGCTTTTGCTGAAGCGACAGGGTTATGTGGCAGCCCTAAAGCCTCTGATGCAGTCGTCGCAAGCAGGGTTGTATCGTCATCGACACCGACAATTGCCGCAAGCGGATATGTATCATCAAATTCGAGGATGGCCTGTGTTGCAACGGTTGGCGCGCTGAAGTCTAACACAAGGGTGTGGCGCGGCGAGAGGTCTGCTGTCGTCGCTGCTTCTTCTGATGCGACGACGACCTCTACATCAAGTTTCGAGGCAGCATCAAGGAAGTCCGCGGCTCGATATGTGCGTGTTGGCAGGAGCAGGAGGATACGCGATTTATCAGTCATCAGTCATCAATTATGGGTTATCAAAGTGATTAGTTTTCAGTCATCAGTTATCAGGAGTTGAAAGTTGAGAAGTTGCGAAGTTGTGCCTTACTTTCTAACTTTCGCACACTTCCTCACTTTCTGATTGCTGACTGCTGACTGCTAAAAGCCACTAATTCGGCCGAGCACCTCTCAATAACTTCTGATACGATGCATGTGCATTCTGCGCATCCTCCTCACCATCAAGGACACGCCGCAGGCATTGCACGAAGCCGATCGGATCGTCTTCGCCAAAGATGGTACGTCCGAACAGAATCGCGCGCCCACCGTTGCTGACAACATTGTGCGCTAAGGCGAAGGTGCTACGTGCATTTTGACGAGGACCGCCCAACGCACCGATGACCAACGTCGTATCGAATTGGCACAACTCAGCCCAGACCTCAGCCGTTGTGTAGGCGGTTTTAATGAAGCGCGGGCGTTGGTGTTTTCGGAGGTAACTCATCGTACGGACAATAGAATCGGCGACATACATGCCTCGTTTTTCTTCATCCATTCCGGGCAGTTTAATGTTCGGCAAAAACACCTCTAAGAGATGATCGAATCCTTCGATTTCACCAACAACATGTGCGAACTGTACATACGCCTGTAACATCCGCTCATCAGCGATCGGATCGTTATTAAGCGTAATGGAGTACAGCCCAAGGTTAACGCGACATTCAAGTGCGGGACCGATGAGTGCCTCACAATAGCGTTGCATATCCTCTGGAAATACCGTCTGAAACGGCATTGACGGACTCGAAGTATAGACACCAAACCGCGGATTCCAGATAGCGGTTTCCGAGTTCATCCGAACGATTGGCGTAATCGGCGAGTTTTCAAAAAGGTTTTCTTCGAGTGCAAGCGTTTCTGCATCAGCGGGTGTCATCAGAAGTCCATCTAATTGCCCATCAGCAACAAGATCGCGTTGCAGTTGCAAAAACTCTGCATGTGTGCGGTAGTGAGGTTTGGGGTGCTGCACCTGTCCGAGCCCTTTAATCCCTGCGGATGCGAGTGGATCCGCAGCGAAAACCAGAATCGGGTTCTGTGCAAGCAAGTCTGTATCAGCAAGTTTATCAAATATCCGGTTGCCCATTTTTTTTAAAATTTCCTTGCGGTTAAATCAAGTAGGTTGTTACTTCAAGTGCCTTTTCGTAGAGCCGCCCTCCAAATGTAAAGCTAAAACAAATTAGACCATTTAAGGCATAATTTCATTACGGACTACGGTTTTAGTTATCAGTTATCGGTCGCCAGTTTACCTCGCAGTGAGAGTTACAAGAGGTTTTTGATAATTCCAACATCTCCTGTAACTGATGACTGAAAGGATTTTTTGAAAAAAAATCCGTACTGACAACTGACAACTATTTTCAGAGTGTACTCGTTGGGTCAATATCTATCACAAATTCAATAGCCTTTGATTTTATGATGCCTGGTGGTTCGTCAGTAAAACGCTTAAAGAGCCTCCCTATCTTTTCAGCATCGGTACTTCGGAGCAAGAGATGCCACCGAAATTTCCCTTCAATTTTCGAGAGTGGTGCCGGTGCAGGACCGAGAATCTCCACCGATGTCTCTTCAACAGTGGGAACCTGTGAAGCGTGTCCTCGGTCCTCCTGCCAAATTTCGAGTTGATTTCGTGCAGCATGCGCGGCATCAATAACTGCTTGTTCGTCTTTGCCTCGGAGTAAGAGGGTCGCAACGTGAGCGAAAGGTGGATACCGTAGCGCGTCCCGCGCGACGACCTCCTGTGCATAGAAATCAAGGTAGTCGTGTTTCTGTGCTGCCTCTATACAGTAGTGCTCAGGCATGTAGGTTTGGATGACGACCTTGCCTTCAAGTTCTGCGCGTCCAGAACGTCCTGCAACTTGTGTGAGTAGGCTGAACGTCTGTTCGCTTGCTCGGAAATCAGGAAGATTCAAGGCGGTATCCGCTGCGATAACCCCGACAAGTGTAACATTCGGGAAGTCCAACCCCTTTGATACCATCTGTGTACCTATCAGAATATCGATTTTCTGTTGTTCAAATTCCGCTAAAATCTGCTGATGCGCGTTTTTCCGCGCCGTTGAATCCGCATCAAACCGTTTCACACGTGCTTTCGGATATGCCTTGCGGACCTCTTGTTCAACTGCCTCCGTCCCTGCGCCAAAAAAGCGGATCGCATCACTACTACACTGCGGACAGGTTTGTTGTGTCGGACGGTTACTGCCGCAATGGTGGCAGACAAGCCGCTGCGTTTCACGGTGATAGGTGAGTGAGATAGAACAGTTGTCGCACCGTTCGACATAACCACAAGTGCGGCAGAAGACATAAGTGGAGTGCCCACGCCGGTTAAGAAACAGGATAATTTGTTCTCGCCGAACAAGCCGTTCCTCAATGGAGCTACGGAGCAGATCCGAAAAGATCGTCCGGTTCCCTTTTTTCAACTCGGTTCGCATATCAACGATGTGAACGTCGGGCATTTTTCTATCAAAAACACGGTCGGGTAGGCTTAGGAGCCGATAACGTCCATTTCGTGCCCGATGAAAACTTTCAAGGGACGGTGTCGCGCTTCCGAGTAGAACGGGGCAGTTTGCGAGGTCGCTCCGCTTCTGTGCGACGTCCCGTGCATGGTAGCGCGGCGCAGTATCCGATTTATAGGAATCCGAATGCTCCTCGTCCATAATCAGCATCCCAAGTTTTTGGACCGGGGCAAAGATAGCAGAGCGCGGTCCAATGACAATATCGGCTTCGCCCTTTTGGATGCGATGCCACTGGTCATAGCGTTCACCGTCACTCAATCGGCTATGCAGCAAGGCGACGCGCTCGCCGAATCGCCCCACAAATCGAGAGGCAGTCTGCGGTGTGAGCGAAATCTCTGGGACCAATACAATGACAGATCTGCCATTTTCAAGGACATCTGCCATCGCCTGCATATAGACCTCTGTTTTTCCGCTTCCCGTTACGCCGTGAAGTAAAAAGGTTGGTGGTTGTTTAATACTGTTGTCCGAGGCGGCTTCTGTGGTGTGTGATACCAGCACGTTTTTAATTTCTGTGAAGGCTGCGGATTGCGCGGAATTCAAGAGGAGCGGTTGCGTCGGCGCGACAGGTTCAAGGCTCAGTGGGTTCCGCACCGTTTCTGCCTGTACGATATGAATAAACCCGTGTCTTTCAAGGGTCCGTAGCAGCGAGATACTGGCGTTTACGCGCTTCATTAAGTCCGCTGTTGCCAAAGGTACCCCTTCATCAAGCAGGAATTGCAGAATCTCTGCCCGCTTGACATCGGCAGCATGGAGGCGGTTAGCTGAACGCTGTGGGGCCGCATTTTCGTGAACGTCCGAGGTTTCATTCTTGAGCTGCTGAATCGCCGTCTCAACATCAGCAGTTGGTAAAGCTAATTGCGCGACAGTGGTTTTTTGTGTGGTAGCCTTCGGTTTATGCGTAACATTGGTCTCAACAACACCTTTTTCGCGGAGTCTCCTGATTCGCGAACGGACATCTTGAGCGCTCAAACCCGTTCGTCTGGCAAGCTGATTGAGCGAGAGTTCACCCTCTGCTTCCAAAAGTGCGACGAGTTTTTTTTGCACTTTTCCGAGGGATCCTGAAAATTCAGGTAGGAGTCGGACCTGTTCCATTTTCTGGGTCCGGACAGCGGCTGGCACTGCACAATAAAGCGCGACCCCCCACGAACAGACATAATAGTCCGCCATCCATTTCGTAAGGGTGAGCATCTCAGGCGAGAACATCGGTGTTTCATCAAGACACTCGGAGACATTCTTGATAAGATTGGGGGCGAGGTCAGTTTCATCAAGCCGTTCAACGACGACGCCCTCGTGCTTCGTTCTGCGAAACGGTGCTAATACTCGGACACCGGGTTGTAAAACCGGGTCCAGCTGCGGCGGCACGCCGTAGGTAAATACCTGATCTACTGATAGCGGAAAAGCAACGTTTGCATAGCGCATATTTTTTATAGTTGTCAGTACGATTTTTTTCTCCGAAAAAAATCTTTCAGTTTTTAGGAGTTGTCAGTTGTCAGTACGGTTTTTTTTCAAAAAACCTTTCAGTTGTCAGGTAAGAGGTTTTCGTCTAACGAGCCCCTCTTGTAACTGATAACTGATAACTGAGTACTGACAACTATTCCTCTGATACACTGACAACTATTCTCTTATTTTACCCTTGCGCCAAAAATGTGAGTACCTTTTTTATGTCTTCCCACACCTCACGTTTGGCATTTGGGTTTCTGAGGAGGTATGCGGGATGATAGGTCGGCATAATAACCGGCGGCTTTTTATGTGGAAGGACGTGCAGTCCGGGGACATTGCACTCATGGAACTCACCGCGAAGTTTGGTAATACCTACCTTTGTGTCAAGCAACATCTTTGCGGCGAAACTCCCGAGCACCACAATGACCTTCGGTTGAATCAGTTCGATTTGGCGCATTAAATATGGACTACAGGTTGCGACCTCGTCCGCTTCAGGATTTCTATTGCCAGGCGGGCGGCATTTAAGTACATTGGCGATATAGACATCGGCGCGTTTAAGTTGCATCCCGGACTCAATGATTTGCGTCAGCAATTGACCGGCTCGACCGACAAAAGGTTCTCCCTGCCGATCCTCGTCAGCCCCGGGTGCTTCACCGATGAACATAAGGTCAGCGTTCGTATTCCCGACCCCAAAAACGACACTATTCCGTGTCTCGTGTAACGAACATTTGGTGCAATTCCCGGCATCTATTGCCAATGCAGGTAGGTCGAAATCCGCATAAGGCGACTGCTGTTCAGGCTCGCGTAATTCTGTTTCTATGAAACCGAGTTGAAGTTGCTCTTCCATGTATTCCCTCACGCTTGCAACGAGTTCTATGTACTCTTTTCTGAAGTTGTCGGTATCCATTTTAATAGTTACCAGTTGTCAGAGGAATGGTTATAAGTTATGAAGGTTTTTCGGCGAAAAACCGACCTGAAAACTGACAACGATTCCCCTGATTAATTTCTGAAATCGTGAATCAAAGACATGCCATCAAACCAAGTGATGTACAAGAACAGGGCAATTAGGAGAACTTTGCTAACCTGTTGAACAACTTCCTGTACCCTCCGAGGTATTGGCCTGCCCCGGACCTTCTCAACGGCACAAAAGAGCAACTGCCCACCATCAGCAATCGGAATCGGTAACAGATTGATAACGCAGAGATTGATACTGATAAACCCGATGAAAAAGATGACACTGCTCAAACCGAGACGGCTAAACATGTTGCTCGTCGCAGTTGCAATGCCCATTGGACCGGCGAGATGTTTCGGTGAAACTTCCCCACTAATCAACTGCTGGAACGTTCTGCCAACGGCAGTAAAGGTCAGCCCTGTCGCTTCAACACTTTTCCCAAACCCTGTGAAAAGGTTATATTCCGGCAAAGGCACTTTTTTCGGAGCCAGTTGCATCCCGCTCAGGGAGGTGCGCCACATCAATCCGAACATAATATTTTCCGGGTCTGTCTTTGAACTTTGCGCCTCGCTCGAAAGGGTTACTTGTTTCAGGTTCCCCCCCCGGATCAAACCGATTTCAATCGGTTGGTTCGCCTGTGCCATGAGTTGCGAGTAGAACGTCATCTCGTCTATTGCCTCTCCATTAAGGGTAGCAAGGACATCTCCACTCCGAATCCCAGCGTCTTCGGCAAGGCTCCCTTTTTGAACGCTTGCTATCACACGCCAATCCACCGGCATTTCAAGTATAAGTGTTTCGTCCGCACGGCGAATTCCAAGCACCAACGTCTCTCGATTCTCGTTGATGTTATTATAAAGTGCTTTATATTTCTCATCAACCCAATTTGCTGAAGGGTGCCAGACACCATAACCAAAGTATGGGACGTTATAGAGTTTCTCACCGTTGATACTCTCAATTACGTCGCCAACCTGAAGACCGGCTTGTGTGGCAATGCTTCCTTCCGTGATGTGATTCACGATTGTCTCGTCTCCACTATTTACCCGAATTTCACCGATATCGCCTCTGACGCTTGGTATAGCATCCGGTCTAACCGTGAGGGTGTGGCGTATACCATCCCGTTCTACGACGAGTTCAAGGTCCTTGTTAGCACCCGTGACAACTCGGGTTTGGAACGCAGACCAATGACGGATCGAGTCTCCATTAACTGAAACAAGCGTGTCACCCGGCATAAGTCCACCCGCCGTCCCAGGCCCATCGTCAGCGACCCACCCTATTTGAACTGTCTTTTCCGCAGCGAGCGGCATGCCGGTCAATCCCCCGATTAACCGCGCAGCATCCGCGTTCAGTCCAATAGCAAATATAGACCAATATACGAAAATACCAAACAAAAGATTAACAGCGGGGCCCGCCGCAACAACAAACGCGCGGCTGCCGAGCGATGCACTCGCAAATTCGCCAGGGGCCCGAGTCTGTTCGCTCGGATCCATGCCTTCCATTTCGACATATCCACCAAACGGGAGCAGCGAGATTTTATATTCCGTTTCACCGCGCTGAATCCCGACAAGTTTCGGACCGAAACCGAGAGAGAAGGTACTTACCTTAATACCGCAGTGCTTCGCCGCATAAAAATGACCGAGTTCATGGATGAAGATAAGGAAACCGAGCGGAATCATCGCGAGAAACCCAACTTTGATGTACGGGAGGATGAAACCAATGAAGTCAACGAAAGATTCCATGTCTATTACCCTTTTTTTTTTAGGAGCAAGGTTCTCATGCCTTAACTCATTAGTGTTTTGTTATAACTTGTGTGTTTTTTATCAGACCTTACGCAAAATGATAGAATTACGACTCTTACCACGCGATAGATGTCCGTTCCCCTTTCCAGTAGTGGGTAGGGTTCCTGGTTAGAAATAACACCTACCGAAGAATCACGTAAATCCTGTTTATATCCACTATAACTCAGAAGTTAATTTCTGAGATCGTAAATAAGGGACATACCATCGAACCAAGTGACGTACAGGAAGAAGGCAATCAGAAGGACAACGCTGACTTGTTGTACAATCTCCTGTGCCCTTCGCGGCATCGGCTTGCCACGAATTTTCTCAACAGCAAAAAAGAGCAGCTGCCCGCCATCAGCAATCGGAATCGGTAACAGATTGACAATCGCGAGATTGATACTGATAAACCCTACAAAAAAGATGAGGCTGCTCAAACCGAGACGGCTGAATTTACCCGTCATGTGGGTAATACCGACGGGACCGGCGAGGAGTTTTGGTGATACCTCACCCCCTATCAACTGTTGCAGCGTTCTACCGATAGCGGTAAAAGTTAGCCATGTCGCTTCAACACCTTTCCCGAACCCAGTCAAAAGGTTGTATTCCGGCAACGGTGCTGTTTTCGGAGCCAGTTGCATGCCGCTGAGGGTGGACTGCCACATCAATCCGAACATGACTGCTTCTGGGTCTACTTCTGAACTTTGCGTTTCGCTTGAAAGGGTTACCTGTTTCGGGTCCCCCTCCCGCATCAAGCCGATTTGAACCGGTTGGTCCGCCGCTGCCATGAGTTGCGAGTAGAGGGTCGTCTTATTTATGGACGCTCCGTTAAGCGTAAGCAGCATATCTCCATTCTGAATCCCTGCCTTTTCAGCCATGCTCCCCTTTTGAACACCTGCTATCACCTGCCAATCCACTGGCAGTTGAAGCGTGAAGACCTCATCAGCTCGGCGAATGCCAAGCGTTAATGCCTCTCGATGCTCGTTAATGTTATTATAGAGTGCCTTATATTTCTCATCCATCCAGTCCGCTGACGGGTGCCACACCCCGGAACCAAAGTACGGGACACTATAGAGCCTCTCGCCGTTGATGCTCTCAATAATATCTCCGACTTGAAGGCCGGCTTGTGCCGCGAGACTCCCTTCTTCAATATGACTCACGATTGTTGTGTGTCCACTACTCACCCGAATTACACCGATATCGCCTCTAACACTCGGTATCGCATCCGGTTTAACAAAGAGGGCTTTGTGGACACCATCTCGTTCTACAACGAGTTCCAACGTTTTATTCGCACTTGTGAGAATTCGGGTTTGGAAGGTAGACCAATGACGGATTGAATCCCCATTGATTGAAACAAGTACATCGCCGGGTATAATCCCGCCTGCAGCACCAGGTCCATCGTTAGCGACCCACCCTACTTGAACTGCCTCGGACTCACCGATCGGCCTGCCGGTAAAACTACTGATGAGATTGGCAGATCCGCTGTCAAGTCCAGTCGCGAAGACAGCCCCATAGACCAAAACACCAAACAAAAGATTAATAGCGGGCCCCGCGGCAACAACAAAAGTGCGGCTGCCGAGCGATGCACTCGCAAATTCGTCGGGTGCGCCGGTCTGCTCGCTTGGATTCTCACCTTCCATCTGGACATAGCCACCAAATGGGAATACGGAGATTTTATATTCCGTCCCACCTCGCTGAATCCCGACAAGTTTTGGACCGAAACCGATGGAAAAAGTGTTCACCTTGATACCACACCGTTTCGCGGCATAAAAGTGGCCAAGTTCATGAATAAAAATAAGAAAACCGAGAGAAACAATTGCGAGAAACACCGTCCTGAAATGCGGAAGGACAGCGTTTATTAGATCAATCAAGAATTCCATGTCTATTACCCTTTTTCTTTGTCTGATTTTTTATGAGTGAATTTGCTGTTGCTTTTGCCCACCGATCTGCCTCGAGGATATCTGGGAGTGTTGGCTCTGGAACCACTATGTGCTTATCCATCACATGCCCGAGGATAACCGGTATATCCATAAACCCGATGTCCGCGTTAAGAAACGCCTCCACGACGATCTCATCTGCACTGCTTAATACCACAGGGAGTGTGCCGCCAACGTCCGCGGCGGTGTACGCCAGCGAGAGGCACGGGAACTTTTCAAAGTCAACAGGTTCAAAGTGTAGTGTCCGCGCCGCCTGTAGATCCAGCCGTGGCACTGGTGCGGAGAG
>JAPPDN010000320.1 GCA_028824575.1 Candidatus Poribacteria bacterium
GCAGGCGCGAAAGGACAGATCCAGTATCAAACTAAACAAGCTGGGATGGGCCCCCCTGATATCCAATGGAGATTTGGTGATTGGGGAGACGTTGAACTCTCCCTCCGACTCAAAAAAGATGGCGATACATATACTGCTTGGTATAAAGCAGCGGAAGATAAGGATTGGGTAGATATTGGAGAAGGTGAATTTGAACTCACGCCGCCGTTGTGGCTCGGAATTTATGCCGGTGTCGCAGCAGGCGCGGGGAATCTGGAGGTCGAATACGAATACTTCAACGACAATCTGAACCCGTTCCCCGTTGAACCCGGCGGAAAAGCGACGACAACTTGGGCAGCAGTCAAATCCCAATATTAAGGGTGGATGCAAATTATGCGGTATTATCTGATCCTTATTTTTATTTTCTTCGGTGTTTCCGCACTCGCGGCATCCACCTTCAAGGATGTCAGTCGCACCGCAAATGTCTATCAACGTGAAACACCCGTTGACACGGAGTCCGGGGCCTGGTGGGGTCCCGGTACCGCCGCTGTAGATTACGATAATGACGGTTGTTGGCTTGATATCTTCGTCGTTGGCGATGGCGGTTTACCCAACGCGCTTTACCACAACAATCAGGATGGAACATTCACAGATATAGCAGCGAAGGCAGGCATCGCTAATACACCGAATGGGCGCGGGTGTGTCTGGTTCGATTATAACAACGACGGATGGCGCGACCTCTATGTGACCTGTGCCGGTCCCAACTTTCTGTTTGAAAACAACGGAGATGGTACCTTCACAGACGTAAGCGAACACGCAGGTGTCGCCGATGAAAAACACGGTACGGGTCCTGTTATCGCCGATTATGATCACGATGGATGGTTGGACATCTATATCGCTAATTGGGGACGAGCTCCCTCCCTCTTAAACCCAATTCCTGCTCCAAAAACCAACGTCCTCTACCGAAATCGTGGGGATGGCACCTTTGAAGAAGTTACAAAAATCGCTGGCGTTGAAGATGACGGGATCGCTTGGGGCGCAATCTTCTTCGACTACGATGGCGATACTTGGGCAGACCTTTTCGTCGCAAACGATCACGGTCCTGACAAACTCTATCGCAACAGAGGCGATGGCACCTTTGCTGATGTTTCGGAACAGTCCGGTATCGTAACCGAAATCAACGGGAGACCGACAGGTGCGATGGGGCTCTGCGTCGGGGACTATGATAACGACACGGACCTCGACTTTTTCATCACTAACTACGATGCGGATCTCCTTTGGCGGAATAACGGGGATGGCACTTTCACGAATGTCGCTGAAGCCGTCGGTGTCGCAAACGAGGGTGTAGGCTGGTACGCCAGTTTCGTTGACTATGATAACGACGGTTGGCGCGACCTTTACGTCGTCAACGGTGATGTTGATGGCTCGCAGAAGACCAATCGCAACCGCCTCTATCACAACCAGAACGGACAATTTGTTGACCGTGCAGACGCACTCAACGTTACTGTTGATGCTGTCGCACGCGGCGCAACCTCTGGTGATTTTGATAACGACGGCGATGTCGATTTCTATGTCGTCAATAACACCGGCAATACCCTTCTCCAAAACGATCTGGATCCTGGTTTTCCGAACTCTAACCATCGGCGCGTTCAATCCAAGAATCGACGCATTAAAATTAAGTTGATCGGTACAGAAAGCAACCGCGATGGCATCGGCACGCGAGTGACAGTGAGAGTCGGTAACCACGTTCAAACGCAGGAGTTAATCTGTGGCACTGGTTTTCTGGGCAGTGATAGTTTAGAACTCGAATTTGGTTTTGCTGGATTGTATCAATCCGGTTCCATCACCTTGGCATGGCCCTCCGGGATTGTCGAAACGCATCAATTTGGATTTGGTGGGGATGTCTATATCTTTACGGAAGCGGGTGATGTAGTAACGGCGGTTGAACCGGCTGGGAAACTCAGCACAACATGGGGCAAAGCCAAAGCTGCCGAGGTCTTTCAAAACTATCCCAACCCGTTTAATCCCGAAACTTGGATTCCATATCAACTCTTTGAAGCCAGCGATGTCCAAATTTCTATCTATTCCCAAACAGGTGAACTCATTCGCGACTTCAACCTCGGACATCAGACGCACGGCGAAAAAACACTCTATTGGGATGGGAAAAATAACGATGGTGAAACCGTCGCCAGTGGCATTTATTTCTACCAGTTCCGGGCAGGCGATACCCAAAGCACTCGGAAAATGTGGTTAATGAAGTAGACAGGAGAACAGCAGTCAGCAGTCGGTAGTCAGCGGTGAGAGATTTCTGAGTTAAATCAGACATCTCTTCTCCGATAGCCGACAGCCGATAGCCGACAGCCAAATGGAAAATATATTTTTCAGATGGTGGGGATGTGGTGCGTTTGACGTTCGCTTCGGCGATGTTAACATCGCCTTCGATCCCTATCTCTTCAATCAGAACTTAGCGGATGCCCAACCGATATACGACTATATCTTTATCTCCCACGAACATTTCGACCACTGCCACCCCGCAACCTTGCGAAAATTATGTCGCGGCGAACGTTTTAAGAAGCTGTTCGTCAATCCGGGATGCATGACACCCGCACAACCCATCGCCGAGAAATATGGCGATGCCGCATTTGCGCGTGACCTACCTATTACGAAGCATGTTCCTGCTGATAAGGTGCAGGTTCTCTATCCCAAGCATCTCAATGAAAATCAGGGCACATCGCGCGCGTTTCAAGGTTCAGATACGCTTGATCTCGGTGATATTCAGGTCGAAACGATTGAGAGTGGCGAGAACCAGACCCCAAATCTACCGACAAACGGTTATCTCATAACACACAGAAAAAAGAATGTCTCGATCTTACACACGGGCGATTTACACGAACCCTACCGAGCATTGGCAAACCTCCGAGGCAAGGTGGATTTCCTGATTCACATGAAACTCGGCATCGGTGGCGGGCTTGCCCCTCGACTCATCGAATTATTGGAACTGATTCAACCTCACTACATGATACCGACGCACTATCGAACCGACCGAAAATCCGACCCTATTCCAGAGGGACACTGGCCCCCGAACGTTACTGATGAAATGGCATTTATTGAATCGATGCGTGCCATCGTTGGCTATAGGACACACCTCCTTCCTTTCACAGCAGGGATAGAGTATGAAGTGGAAATGCCAGAGAAGCAGGTTATTTGGAAATGGGAGTGGTTTAATACATGGGACGTTCCACCGTGGCGGGAGTAAGTTTCCATAGGAACTTCCTCATCCTCCATTCTAAAGACATACTATGAGCAAGGAGTTACACTCATGCGCCCAAAATGTTTTCTGATTTTGACGATACTTTTTGTTTCAATGTTGTTTCACGCGAATGTCTCTGCCCAAGATTATACCGAGTGGAATTTACCCGAGGGTGCCAAAGCACGCCTCGGAAAAGGCACAATAACCGGAAATATTCAGTATTCTCCAGATGGTAGTCTACTGGCGGTTCCGAGTTCCATCGGTGTCTGGCTTTACGATGCGGACACCCATCAAGAAATTAACTTGCTTGTCGGGCATACAGCGCAGATCTCAGTCATCGCATTTTCTCCGAATGGAAATACACTTGCTGCTGGGAGTACGGACGGAACGATCCAGTTGTGGAACCCACGTACCGGCGAACAGAAAGCGTCTCCGAGAGGGCACAATCGCGGTCGTATTACTTCCCTCGCGTTTTCGCCTTTGTCGCAAATCGACTTACTTGCAAGTGGTAGTTCAGACAAAACGATTCGATTGTGGGGCGCGAGTACAGGCAACTACATAACGACTTTAATGGGGCATACGGGACCCGTCACTTCTGTCGCGTTCAGTCCAGACGGACTAATGCTTGCCAGTGGTGGCGGGCACAAAGACAACACAATTCGATTGTGGAATGCAAACGATAATTTCCGTAATTTCCGTCTCACTGTCACTACCCTCGCAGGGCACGAATATGGCGTTACGTCCGTTGCATTTAGTCCAGATGGTCGGATGCTTGTCAGTGGAAGTACGGATGATACAATTCGATTGTGGGATCCATATACCGGGACACACAAAGCAACCCTCAGTGAACACACACAGAGTGTCACTTCCGTTGCGTTTTCTCCGGATGGGCAAACACTCGCGAGTGCGGGCAGGGACGAAACCGTTCGGTTATGGGATCCTACCACTGAAACGCTCAAGACAACTTTCACTGGGCATACCGGTTGGGATGCCTCTGTTGCGTTCAGTCCAGATGGACGAACCCTTGCCAGTGCAGGTGATGACCAGATGATCCAATTTTGGGATTATGTTGCCTTCCAACACAAGTCTACTATCACCGGTCATACTTTTCCAGTTAATGAGATTGCGTTTGCGCCCGATGGACAAATTTTCGCGAGTGTCGGCGATGATAAAGTGATTCGTTTGTGGACCGCCGACACAGGGCAGCTTCAGGATACACTCATTGGGCATGGCGGGCGTATCTTTTCCGTTGCATTCAGTCCAGATGGTCAAACGCTCGCCAGCGGCGGCGGGTGGGGCGATAACGCAATTCGGTTATGGGATGTCCACGCTGGGCAACCCAAAGTGCCTATCACAAGCCATAAACATGGTGTGGAGTCCATCATATTTAGTCCAGACGGTAGCACAATGGCAAGTGGCAGTTGGGACAGCACGGTTCGATTGTGGGACGCTGATACACGTGAACACAAAGCAACGCTCAGAGCTGGTGCCACTGTCTATACTGTCGCATTCAGCCCAGATAGCCGTATGCTTGCCAGCGGAGGGCGGGACAGTGCAATTCACTTATGGGATGTAGAGAGAGGGGAACACCTTACATCTTTGGAAGAACACACACGTCTTGTTGATGCGGTGGCGTTTAGTCCTGATGGTGGTACCCTTGCCAGCGGCAGTTGGGATAACACAGTTCGATTGTGGAATATACAGACAGGACAATCCTACGTTACGCTCATGGGCCATACATCTCGTGTCAAATCTCTTGTGTTCTTCCCTGATGGGAAAACGCTTGCCAGTGGCAGTTGGGATGATACAATTCGGTTGTGGGATACACAGACAGGACAGCTTCAAGCGACACTCACAGGGCATACTGCTGGTGTTAATACACTTGCGCTCTCTCGCTATGGTGGTACCCTTGCAAGCGGCGGTGATGATGGCACGATTCTGTTGTGGGAGTTTACGCCTATTGAACCGAAGATAATAGTGGATGTGAACGGTGATGGTGTTGTGAATATCCAAGACTTAGTGCTCGTCGCATCCCATCTCGGTGAGACTGGTCTGAGTCCTGGAGACGTAAACGGTGATGGTGTTGTGAATATCCAAGACTTAGTGCTCGTCGCATCCTATTTCGGAGACAGTTAGGGCAATAGATAAACGCAGAAGAAACGAAAAATTGGAGAATAGATAACGTGTCAACAGATCAACGCCTCCGGGTCGCTATCTACGGCTGCGGCAATTTTGCGAAACAGACGCGCATTCCAAACCTATTACAGACAGAGGCGGTCGATATAGTCGCTGTATGTGATAGCAATTTACAAGCAGCGCAGGAAATCGCCACCGACTTTAAGGTGCCACACGTCTATCACACCGAAAATGATGGCGCGTATAAGATGCTTGACGTTGAAGCTATTGATGTGCTATACTCTATCGTGCCAGCATACGTACGCACCGATGTTGAAGTGACCGCAGTGCAAAAGGGTATCCACCTCTTCAGTGAGAAGCCACAAGCGATCGCGATGCAAGTTGCACGCCGAATAGACGACGCTGTGCAGCAGGCAGGCGTTATCAGTACCGTCGGATTTCGTGAGCGGTATCGTCCAATTTTTCAAGAGGCGCGTCGATTCTTGACGGGCAAACAGATTGTCCACGTCCGTTTTCAGAGTTACGGTGGATTGCCGCCTTTGACAGACGGAGGTGCCAAAACGTGGTGGGCAGAGATGGACAAATCCGGTGGTCGTGCCCTTGATTGGGGAGTCCATGCAACGGATTATAGCCGGTTTATGACGGGCTTGGATGTCGCACGGGCGCAAGCCTTCTATTGTGAACGTTCTGCTTACGCAACTGCTTTGTCGTCAAGTTTCAATTACTGTTTTGACAATGGTGCTACGATGACGCTGAGTTTCGTCTCTTCTGGTCCCGGTCCGAGAAACGAACCGTGGTTTACGGTCTTCTATGAAGGCGGATGCCTTGAAATTTACCAATACGATAGGATTGAGGTCAATGGTAAAATCCTTTATCAAGCCGACGAATTCGACCCGTGGTTAGCGCAGGATAAAACCTTTATCCGCGCTATATTGACCGACGATGCAAGCATTTTACACAGCGATTACCACGACGGTCTGTTCTCTTTAGCACCTGTTTTGGCTGGCTGGGAATCCGCCCGCCGTAACGGGGAATGTATTGATGTCGCGTCGTTTATGAATGACGTATAATTAAAAATCAAGAAAGGAAAAATTATGGATGCAAGATTAAGAAAAATTCAGATTACACCCATGAAATTCGACAAAGAGGGCGCGATGCAGCGTGAAGAATTTGCTACGCTTACCATCGAAGTACCGATGGATAGCACAGCACAACGCGCCGCTATTATAGAATTGTGTGAACTCCTTGACCAAGAATGGGTTATGGTTAACGTTGAGGGCAAAACAGTCGTCGCTGTCAGCACTGCTTAATGAGAAACTGATTTTTTCTTTCCTTGTGGCTCAGTCAGGAAGGCACTTCACAGCACAAGCCCACTTGACTACTCCGCAAGGAAAGCTAAAAATATGAAAAAGAAATGGCTTTTTACACCCGGTCCGACACCGATTCCGCCCGAAGCGTTGATGGCGATGGCGCAACCGATTGATTACCACCGCAGCGAAGATACTGTTGCATTAATTAAAGACGTTCTCGAAAAACTCAAACACGTTTTCCAAACCGAGAACGATGTCCTCTTCTTAACATCATCTGGTACCGGTGGTATGGAAGGCGCAGTTGCGAATCTACTGTCTCGTGGAGACAAAGTGATTGTGATCCGGAGTGGTAAATTCGGGGAACGCTGGGGCGACATCTGCACCGCCTTCGGTGTTGAAATTATACCGATTGACGTAACGTATGGAAATTCTGTTGACCCGCAGGCAGTGGAAACGCTTTTAGTTGAACATCCTGATGTAAAAGCGGTTTACGCAACACTTTGTGAGACCTCGACGGGTGTTCTACACGACATTGAGGCACTCGCACGCCTGACCCGAGTGCGTCCAACACTCTTGATTGTTGATGCTGTCAGCGGACTCGGTGCTGACGATTTACAGATGGACAATTGGGGTGTAGATGTCGTTGTTTCTTGTGCTCAAAAAGGGTTGATGACCCCACCGGGGCTATCGGTCGTAGCACTCAATCAGCGTGCTTGGGAGGCAGTTGAACGTTCTGACCTCCCGAAATATTACTTTGACTTCCGTAAGGCGTATGAGACCGGCTTACAGGGTTCTGTCCCCTATACACCGGCGGTGACACTGCTGACGGCACTGCAATGTGCGCTAAATCGCATTTGTGAGGAGGGTATCCGTAGGACGATTGCGCGTCACAGCCGCTTAGCTGCTGCAACCCGAAGTGCGGTTAAGGCATTAGGACTTTCCCTCTTTGCGGTATCGCCAGCGAATACTGTAACATCAATCCGGTTACCAGAAGTAGTTGATGGGAAGGCTTTCATCAATCTGATGCTCGACGAATACGGTATCACCTATGCTGGTGGTCAGAGCCAGTTAAGTGGAAAAATCGTCCGAATTGCGCACCTCGGTTGGATGAATGAAAACGATGTGATCGTCGCTATTTCTGCGTTTGAGCGGGGTTTAGTGGAGATGGGTTACGATATTCCACTCGGTGCTGGGGTTACCGCTGCACAGGAAGTTTTTAATGGCGGTTCGCAGTCGCAGAAGAAAAAAAGTTAACGGCCGAAGGCATTAATGTTGAATGTGCATGTTGCATTCGGTGCGGGTTTTGAACTAACCGAAAACGGGTCTCCCATTTTTAACTGTGTGCTTCTCGTCTGCTGTGTCCGTTCTCCTTGCAGCTGCTGAATCATTAAGGAAGAAGATACCTTTCACAACCCAGAGGCGGTTGGAATTAACCGGAAATCACCGTGAAGCAGATCGCTTATAGACGAGTACGCCGCCAAACGTAGTGGAACGGTGACCAGATTTAATGGTTAAAAAAATATGTCTGAGACAACACTTTTTGATGCCTCGTATGAGCAGCGAAAAAAACCGCTGCTAACCCAGACGTTAGAACGGCTCCGTCCCATTTATAGTAAGTCGGAATTGGATTTTTTACGTATTGATAGTATGAGCCGCGAGGGGTTAGCACAGCGTTCCGGGCGCGGGTTTGTCAATCGGGATATCCTTGAAACTGTACTCGGCAATTTGCTTGAATGTGTCGCGCCAGGGTCACACAATGCGCCGCATCTCGCGCACCAGAAACGCGAACTTGCCGAGGCAATCGAAGAGGTGGCGGACCAGCTCTATGCGATGGTCGCACAATCTTTTTTGGCTGTCAAAGATGAAACACCACTTGATACTGCGCTTGAAACTGCTTTTTCGCTTCTCTCGGAACTGCCGCGGTTTAAAAGTCGAGCACTCTGGAATCGATTCGCCTCTCTCAAAGACCCAGCTGTCTGGGATGCGTATCTTCTTCACACCGGTATTTCACGAGAAAAACTCGCAGCCATTGATTTTCGATCCCAAGTTGACACCGCAATTCAGGAGCGAACCTTTGAACCGTATCAAGACTTTCTCGGCACGCTGAATCTTGCCGCCGTTTTGGACTATCAACTCCAATTGGTAGGGAGTACGTATCCGGGGTGGCGTGTGCTCTTTTACCACGACGTCGCACACGCTTTGACGTGCAGTGAAGCCCCCGAGGAGAGTCCAGACATCCAAAGAGTCCCAGTCCCTCTGTTGCCGCGTGCTATTTCCGAACTCGCCGGCCGTTACTATCAAGCCGATTTACACCCAGAAACACAGATCGGCGACGCTAATTTCCTTGAGCATCCGCATCGCGGCGTAACCACTGGCCAAACAGGAATTATCGGTTCTGGATGCGTTATCTATCCGAGTACATTTGGTGGATTGAGCGTCAAAGTCAAGCAACGGCATCCGGTCATCGGCGACTTTGTTGAAATCGGCACCGATACCAGTCTTCTCGGACCCGTTCAAATCGACGACTATTGTACCATAGGCACCAACACCGAAATCTACGGGTTCGTTGAAATTGCGCAGCGATGCCGTATCGGTTCATCGGTTGTTATTGGAACTATTCGTGGCGCGTCGGAAAGCCCTGGACGAATTTATATAGGGGATGAGGTACGCATCGGAGATGGTACCGTCATTGAAAACACATCGGAAATGGACTTGATTATACCCAACCGCGCGCAGATTCCAGCGCGAAGCCACGTCGCAAACGACGGGTTCGGATTCCCGCGATATATAGTCTGACTATGGAGAAAAAAGATGAAAAACATCATGGAGATCGATCCTATTGAAGCCCTTGAGCTGCTAAATATCCTCGTGAACGATCAGATTTTCGCGGCGCGCGAGCGGCTCATAGTGTTGCTCAACAAACCCCCTTCCGCTGAGAACAGACGGGAACTTGAGACAGAGTTCCGTGAATTCTATTGTGGTTATGAAAGCCTCGCGTTCTTTCTTGAAACGTATGAGGAGGACCCATTGGAGGGGCTGCCACCGCACACATCACTATCGAAAAAATTAAAACGGCAACGTGAATACATCCTTGCCAATCAGAAGACGACCTTGGAAGAGCGGATGTCCAGACGCGCTGGTGCTTACATGAACAGCGATCCGATGCCAGAGAAGAAAATCTCGGAGCTGCCAACAGACGAATATCGAAAACTGTTACGCATGCTCGTAAGTTTGGAGCTTTTCTCGGTGCAGGAACGTTTCCTTGCGTTGCTGGAGCAGAACGCCCCACTTGCCGAATTAGATATTGCGTTTCGAGAGTTTTTCGTCGCCTACGAACTCTTGGAACTTGCATTGGAAGCGTATCATTATGACCCTGATGAGGGATTGGAATTACGACCAGAGGTCATCGAAAGGCTTGAACAAAGCATAGCGGATATTGAGGCAGGTGGTAAGACATATTCGCTTGAAGAAGTTTTCGAGAAGTTAGAAGGAGAATAGTTGTGTATACATTGCGGCACTCACGACGTGCCCGAACAGATATACAGCGTTTAGATCCAGCGGTAGCCCAGCGGATCCGCAATAAACTAAGATGGCTCTGTGAGAATTGCGACAATCGGCAGCATAAAGCACTGAAGGGTGAACACAAAGGAAAATTTACTTTGAAAATAAACGACTACCGTGCTCTCTATACTTTTGATAGGCAGACAAGAGTGTTGACTGTCCATGAAGTCGGACACCGGAGCAGGGTCTATTAAATATAACCGTTCCCGTCCGTCGTGAAAAAAACATGAGGAAATATGAAAAAGATAGCGCGCGCTTTGATCAGCGTCTACGACAAAACGAACCTTTTAGAAATAGCAACTGCCCTTGCACAACGTGGTGTGGAAATCCTCTCCACCGGCGGCACGGCACAACACCTTCGGGACGCAGGGATTGACCTCGTTGATGTTTCCGATTACACCGGCTTTCCTGAAATGATGGATGGTCGGGTCAAAACCCTCCATCCCAAAATCCATGGCGGCCTCCTCGCTGAACGCGATAATGCCGAACACAACGCACAAGCGGAAGCACACGACATCGGTTCCATTGACATAGTGATATGCAACCTATATCCGTTTGAAGCAACTGTCGCCAAGCCAGATGTAACGCTTCCCGAAGCGATTGAGAATATTGACATCGGCGGTCCGACGATGATTCGTGCGGCGGCAAAAAATTATCGACACGTCGCTGCCCTCACGGATCCGAGCCAATACCCACAAATTATTGCCGACTTAGATGCCAATGACGGCTGCCTCTCGGAAGCACGGCGATTTGAATTGGCAAAAGCGGCGTTTGCGCATACCGCTCACTACGACACTGCAATTGCTGCCTATTTTACCAACAATGATTCCCCTCTAATAACGGGGGTTAATAAAGCAGAGGATTCCGAAACAGACGCATTCGCGGATAACCTAACCCTCCATTTCAAGAAGGAACGTACACTCCGTTATGGCGAAAACCCACACCAGCGCGCCGCTTTCTACAGAACTGAAATCACACCAGGACCGTCCGCTGCATGGGCGAGTCAACTCAGTGGGCAACCGCTCTCCTTCAATAATCTCCTCGATTTAGAAGCCGCTTTGGAAATTGTCAAGGACTTTGCAACGCCCGCGTGTGCCATCATCAAACATAACAATCCGTGTGGACTTGCGACGGCTGGCAATCTACAAGAAGCCTTCACGAATGCCTTGGAATGTGATCGCACTTCTGCCTTCGGTTCGATTGTTGGATTAAATCGTAAGGTAACAATCCAGACAGCAAATACGATTCGTGAGGCAGCACAGGCAGGCGTAAAAATTGACGCTATTATCGCACCGAGTTACACTGATAAAGCACTACGGGCATTATCCCGTGTCAAACGCCGTCCTATCCTTGAAGTTGGGGCACTTTCAGTCGCCGAACCTGTCCTACAGATTCGCAACATCACGGGCGGTGTTCTTGTCCAAGATCCCGACATCCACGAGATGGAAGCAGAGGCACTGCAAGTTGCCACCAAGCGCGAACCTACAGACGAGGAAGTTGAATCTTTACTTTTCGCGTGGAGGGCGTGCAAACATGTCAAATCCAATTGTATCCTGTTAGCGAGCGGCACGCAGAGCGTCGGTATTGGTGCAGGGCAGATGAGCCGCGTGGATGCTGTCATCATCGCTATTCGGAAAGCAGGCGAAAAAGCAAAAGGTGCCGTGTTAGCCTCGGATGCCTACTTCCCATTTCCAGATGGTGTCGAAATTGCCGGCGAGGTGGGCATCAGTGCGATTATCCAACCCGGTGGTTCCGTCAACGACGAGCCTGTGATTGAGACTGCTGACGCTTACGGCATGGCGATGGTCCTAACGGGCGTACGCCATTTCCGGCATTAAGACTAATGTCTAACAGTTAGAGTATTAGGATCAACAAGAGAACTTTATGTGAATATGGATGCCTAACTTGAGGTGAATATGGTAAATTTAGAAGCAGTTTGGTATCGGGTGCTAAAAGACACCTCTGTTGAACATTCCTCTATACACGGGCCCGATCATTGGGCGCGCGTCGAAAGAAATGGTCTTTATGTTGCTCAGAGAATAGG
>JAPPDN010000490.1 GCA_028824575.1 Candidatus Poribacteria bacterium
TCCCGATCCGACCCGCTATGTCTAAAGATGAGGACGCAAAAATTATGATAAAAGCTGTTTTCTTTGATTTTTACCAAACGTTGGGCGTTTGGGGAGAATCACTTAGACCCAGACTCCAAAAAATCACTGACCGGTATGGGTATGAAGTTGATTGGGAACGCTATGACACGGCACGCGGGAATCTCTATGCAGATGCGTCAGGATCAGATCCGATGACCCATGACCTGCTGGAGACAATGCAGCAGATCATTGAGAGTTACCGAGAGTTTCTGGCGGCACTCGGTGTTCGGGACTACTTGGACCAAATGACATGGGAGTTGCTACAATCTGAGCACTCCCTTTTTGCTGCCAATGCTGCTACACTCTACGATGACACTATCCCGATCCTTGAGCATTTACGAGACAAGGGTTTCAAGTTAGCGATTGTTTCCAATTGGGATACGCCGTTGGATCCACTTACCGAACGGTTGGGAATTGCCGACTATTTTGACGCGATTACTTCTTCACATGATGAACGCGTCCGATCTGCGAAGCCGGATCCGCATATTTTTGAGTGGACGCTGAAACAGGTCGGCGTTTCAGCAAAGGAAACCGTCCACGTAGGCGATACTTACGAAGCGGATATTATTGGGGCGCGAGATGTCGGCATTCGTCCGATATTGATTGACCGCGACGGTACACAGGGTGGCAGATGGAAAGAGACGATTCGGAGCTTGTCTGAGTTGCCAGCGTTGCTTAACCTTGACACCTGCTAACAACCTCTTATATAATATCTCTATGGCGCAACTGATGAAACTCCCGGACGACATGCCCCTTGACCGGTGGGTGCAACAATGCATTGATGCAACGGTGGCCACATCTATTGAGGCACCAACAAAAGGGAACTTACTCTACGGGCTCTCCCTCTTTGGTGGGCTTGTCCATGATCGAAGTTTATTTGAACGCATACCGGAGGAACTCATGCAAGAATCTTCTGTTTGGCAACACCAACGCGAAAAATTTATGGCACAAGGTATTGAACAAGGGGCGAAAGAGGCTACTTGCAGAAACCTCTTGACAATACTCAATACGAAATTCCACAGAGAAGCAGTGCGCGCCCTAACACCAGCTCTCGAAAATATAGACGATTTGCAACGTCTTGAGCAGCTGCTTCTCATTGCTGTTAACGTGAAAAGCCTTGAAGATTTCACGGAAGTGCTTTTTGAATAGAGGCAGCTGAAAGCGCGAGTGTCCACAAAAAATTATGGTCCAAACTGTTTTCTTTGATTTTTATCAAACGTTGTGTTTTCATAGGTATTCACTTGAGGGCAACCTTGAAAGAATCGCCAAAAGATATGGCGTTGAGGTCAATTGGGAACGCTGCGAAACAGCGATGGAACGCCTCTTTGCCGGCACATCGGCACCCGCCCCTACTACCGATTATTCTCTGCTGGAATCGTCGATAACCGTGATGCTGCGAGAATTTGAATTTATAAGAGAGGTCGGCATTGAGAATCATGTAGAACAGATAGCATGGGAGTTGTTACAATCGGGACACTACCTCTTTGCTGCGAATAGTGCTACGCTCTACGACGATGTCGTTCCCACACTTCAGCGTTTCCGAGATGAAGGCTTCAAATTAGCGATTGTTTCCAATTGGGATACACCCTTGGACCCGCTCACCGAGAGATTGGGAATTTTCGAGTATTTTGATGCCATCGTCGCCTCACATGATGCGCGCGTCCGATCCGAGAAACCGGATCCACATATCTTCAACTACACGCTCGCAGCAGTCGGCGTTTCGGCAGAGGATGTCGTCCACGTGGGAGATACTTATGCGGCGGATATCGTCGGGGCACAAGGAGTAGGCATTCGTCCGATATTGCTTGATCGGGACAACACACAAACCGGCAGGTGGAAGGAGACGATTCAGAGTTTATCTGAGTTGCCAGAAATGCTGATACCACATTAGGTTACGGTGAAATCGGGTCGCCCGGCTGCCAACTCGGAACGAAGAATTGTCCGAAAAAAAAGAAAAAAGCGTGCAAAAAAGCGGACCCTGAGGCTTCGCTTAAAACCCAATAAATAGCATAAGAGAAACAAGTGATAAAAAGAGCCTGTCCCGACCTGATTTCAAAAAAGGTTTGAACTACTGCTATGAGGATAACGCCGAAACAGATGTGCCCCGCAATGTTAATTCGTTGGACTGGCAATTCAACTGAAGCCAACGCCTCAAGAGTCACTTCTGATGACTCTTGTAAACTTGTCGTGTTGTTAAATTCGAGCGTTGTGAGTTCAGGCGGCAAACTGGGCAAACCGATTAAAATGAAAATGAATTGACCTAATGAGGCTACCAACAGAACGAGATGACACAGACCTACAATCTTAAAGAAATTTCGGAAAATGCCTTTGCTATCGCACAATAACCGACATCCAAAAAAGAGAAGAACGCTTATCAGAATCCAATCGATCAATGCCATGGCGATACCGAAAAATCCACCGATAATCTGAATATCATCGTACTGAATATCATCGTAGGTTTGAAATAAATCCGCAAAAAGATATACCCTGCCTAAAAAGTTAATTACACCATTCAACAGAACAATTGCCAACGGTAACCATATTTTAGGTGTCCGGTTGCAGATAATTTTGATGAGTCGCATGCTGTTCCCTTCTTTCTATGGAAATTTACTTCAGGGTTACAAGTCCTTCCTATCAAACCGCGAGGGCAACGCCCGCACCCCTTACTCAGGCTTAGTGTGTGTCAATAGGGGAGAAGTAAGGCTTCATGTCCCATAATAGAATAGTGCCATCGTAGCTGCCACTCGCTAACAGGGTGCCATCCGGAGAAAAAGCAAGTGACTGAATATCGGTGGGATGACTCCAGAAGGTGGCGATATTTTCACCGGTAGCAACATCCCACAAACGGATGGACACCTTATCAATACCTAATCTATCTAACCACGATGCCCCCGAAACGAGATACCGTCCACACGGAGAAAAGGTTAACGCTTCAGCTCTCCCGCATCCTTGTGGCAAACATATCACCATACGGATCTCATAAGTCGTAGTATCCCACAACCAAATTTGCCCCCCCACATTGCCTGCAATCAGGTCGCCATTGGGAGAAAAAGCAATTGCTTTTGTTGGGGTACGCTTATCTTCCGAACCCTTCTCTAATGATTTGAGTATTCTCTGAATTTGGCGGTCGTCGCCTTTATATTTGGTAGCATCTCGGGGGCGGTTTGAGGAGAGTTCAGCGATTTGCTCACCGTTTTCAATATCCCATACCTGGGCTTTTTCTTTCTCATGCGCACTTACAAGGTGCTTTCCATCCGGTGAAAAGGCGATTGACCAGCTGCAATCCCTTTCTTCCGTAAACATTTGGAGTTCATAGTCGTGTTCGACATCCCATACACCTAAAACACCGTTAGCATCCGCGCTCACCAGTAGATCGCCTTTTGGAGAAAAAGCGACAACAAAAAGGGACGCTTGATGTCCAGTGAGTTCAACCGGTGGTGCTTCCGGTTTTTCAAGATTCCAGACGCTCACAATCTTATCATAAGAGGTGGCTGCCAATTTGTTGCCACACGGTGAAAAATCAATAGAGCGGATCGCCTCACAACTTTCACACCTGAATGTTGTTTGCAGTTTTAATTCCTGAACGTCCCGCAGATGAATCTCACCTGACCAATATCCTGCAGCCAGTGTCTGCCCATCCGGTGAGAATTTTACGGAACCGCATACAGAATAGTGATCCCGGATAGCAGGAGATTGGGGCGCGGGATCCCCGATATTCCAAGTTTGCAGTATTGTATCTGTACCGCCAATAACTAACTGCGAACCCGTCTGTGAAAAATGGAATCTCCGAACCGTTTCTTTATACGTTAAGGTCGCTACCTTTCTGCTACGTTCCACATCCCAAACCGTAAAAGTCGTTCCAGAGGCCGTCGCAGCAAGTAAGATGCCGTCAGCGGAATAGGTGTACAGCACTAATCTTGTCGCCTCTGGCATTGATGTGATAATAGGTTGTGGGTCTTTGGTGGTCAGTTTGTCAACTTCCCACTTGTGGAGACCGCCATCCCAATCCACCGAGGTTAGGAACTCGCCGCACGGTGAAAGAAGCAGGTAAATCACCATAGCCGAATGTCCGGTGAGATGCGCACGACGTTCACCTGTTTCGATATCCCAGACTGAAAAGGTATTTTCGGGGGTTCCGCCTATGAGGAGCCTTCCATCTGGAGAAAAGGCGAGAGGAATAGCAGGAGGCCGATGGCGGGGCTGCAGTTCTTCGTCAACGGTAAACTTTGCGATCTGTTCGCCGGTTTCGATATTCCAGACGTAAACGGCATCGTATCTTCCGCCAGAAGCGGCTAAGCATTGCTCATCGGGTGAAAAAACGAGCTCAGTAACTCGGTCAAATCGACCCATCCGTTGCATTTTTGAAAGACAACGATGATTCTGCACATCCCAAATTTTAATCCCACCGTCTGAATTGCCAGTGGCAAGCAGCGCACCCGCCGATGAAAATTTAAGGGCGGAAAGCATCCCGCGTTCTGTTTCCCATAGTGCGACGGGCTTCATCGTGGCAAGTTCATACCACCATAGTCCAATCTTTGTTCCGACAAGGAGATATTTTCCATCTGGCGAAAATTCAAGCGAACTTATTATCCCGCGCCCTAATCGGGCAATCGCCCCTTCTGGGAGTGCCCAAGTGGTGGTGTCTGTGTCTACGTCTATTCTTTGCGAAGTCATCTTGCCTTAATTCGTCCCCATGTTGTCGTTGCTTTTCCATAGGGTTGTACCGGTAGGAGTTCTCCAGCCATTGATAATTTTATATCATCTTCGGTTAGGACACTGCTCCAAATTCTGACCTCATCGATGAGGCCGTTCCACGTTTGGGCATATCCTTGATTGAGTGTACCGATCCAGATAGGTTCTTCACCCCTGCTAACTTCATTTTCGGGATGGTCTATTTCGTTTTCGAGTTCACCGTTGACGTAGAGAAGTTGCTTCTTTGTTTTGCCGTCATACACGTAAGCGAGATGCATCCATTTTTTATTTTCTAAGACGGATTTCGATGAAATTTGTTGGCCGTCCTTGGCGTTAACCCTTGCCCAGAATTTACTCTCGTTCCACGAAAAGAGATTGTAAACATCTCCAGCCTGCCATCCTGCGCGCTTAGAAACGATCCCTCTGGCGAGGGCATCTGTTCCAAAAGGTTGAACCCAGGCTTCAACTGTCAACTGTTTCATGCCTTCGAGATCGGCAGTATGTGCGACTTCGACAAAATTCTTTGCGTCTCCGTCAAATTCAAGTGCGCCGTTGATTTTGCCCTTGACCCATTTCAAATTACCGTTGATGCTGGCTTTATTTCCGTTGCCAGAGGCATCTTTGGGGGTTTTCCCCGCACCATCATCAAAGGGTAAATAGAGCCGTAATGTCCCTTCATCGACTGCTTGTGCCGTGTAGATACCGACAACAAACAGGAGGGTCAGCGCAAAAGAAAGTATGCGCATAGTAGTTCCTCCTTGCTTATTAATTTAGAGCTGCTTCGGTTTCTTACTGCCTCGTTCACACTAATTTCCCCGAACAACAACTTTCGCAGTAACGTTCAAGAATGCCTTAAGGCATCCAAAGGTTCCATTCCTCTTTTTTCTCCCATCTTCGGCATGCGAGACATAAACACATATATCGGATCGCAAAACGTGGGGCAGAACTGACATTCATTGTACCAGCATGTGGTAACAGGTGGTGGAAGAATAGGACATCCCCCTGTTTGACAACAACCTCTATGGGTTCGCCTAAATCCATTTCTTGAAACTGTGCCCCCATATCGTGGATATGATTAGAGAACCCTGGATTGTTTTTTCGGAATTCACGGATGCGTTGTGGACCTTCGGGCCATATTATGGTCGTGCCGCTGTGGGCGTTCGCATCGGTGAGATAGGTTAGACTGGTCACTCGAAACGTCCCTGGATCTAATCGCAAATCTCGGAAGCCGCCATCTAAATGCGGTGCCGGTCTTTTCCATTCGGCTGAAACGGGGAATTTATTGAGTGCCCAGATACCATCAGGACGCTGTCTTTCACAATGTGGAATCTCTGGGTATTGGGAGGCGAGTTGCTTAAGGATAGCGAGATAATCGGGTGTGCAACATGCTAAAAGATCTGGATGCGTAACACCGAAAAGTTCGGTACGAGCTCCTGTCCTCTGCATGTAGAACTTAGAGGCGGGCGGATGTTTGCAATCTTCCCATGAACTCGGATTATCGGCATCCATTTCCATCATGTGCCACATTGCTTCCCTTGCTTTTGTGACAGTCTCTTGTGGAATTAATCCGGAAAGAAGTAGATAGCCTTCTTCTTCAAATTGTGCTAACCCCTGTTCTGTAAGCATATTTTTACCCTTGAATATTTTGCATTGGTTAGAAGATTAAGGGGACAGGACACGAGAAATTCGTCTTTGACATACTCCGTCTGCTAACTAAAGCAGCGGGATTCTTGAACCCTCCTGCACAAGGGGCACACGCCAAGGCGTGATTGAATTACAAGGATATTTTAACGTTTCTGAGATGCTTCGTCAAGAAAAAAAGAGCGGAAAAGGCAGAGCCATTCAGTTTTCGGTTGTTGGTTTCCGATTTTAGAAAAAGAGTCGCGACCGGGAGTTCGCTCCTACAGCGAAGATCCTATCAGCGAAAAATTTATTGATTGCGACTGTATGGATCTACTTTGATGCCCAACATTTGCGGTAAGGGATTAGGATCAAGGTTGGCGACATCGATACCACTATCCATGGCTTGCATTGCCGCAAGCCCCGCGATCTGACCAGTTGTCATCCACAGTGGCTCCATGCGCAACACCGACATTGCGACATGGGTGCTCGACATTGCAACGGGTACGAGTAGGTTGTTCAAATGCCGAGGCAACATGGCACTGTATGGGACTTGACCGGGTTGGGCTGGACCCTCGGCTTTTTTGGGATACCAGAGGACACCCTCCATAAAACCGTCCACTGCATAGCGTCGATCGTGACAGGGGTGAACGTCAAACGAATGTTCACCAATCGCGATGGCTTGGTCGATCTGCGGGGTTCGCCCGGTTTTCGGATCGACAGTGAAATTATGCTGTGTTACCAATGCTCGTCCTTCAATGCGCCGACCTTGACGAACGTAGATCTGCCACGGCCAGTGTCCATTGCCGGTGAACTCGTCCTTGTGAAGTCCTGCTTGTTTCCAGAGATGGCGCGTGCTTTCTGGTACCCGCGGTTCATTTTGAAGGAACCAGACGTAACCTGCGGCGTGATCGAGGTGAAATTGCGCCAGCCGTTGCCGATGATGCCGCTGTGCCTCTGGCCAGCTCCAACTGATACCGGGGCAATTCAGACTGGTCAACCGGTCAATCGAACCATTTAGTTGATACTTTTTATTCGGAAGCGGCGTGCCGAGTCCTAATCTTTGGATACGTCCTGTTGCGAAGTCATCGAGTAAGGGTAGAAAGTCCTGTAGATGTTGTTCATAAGTTGCTGGTTTTTCAATGGGAACGATCTTATCAGGATCTGTCGTAAAGATGCTCCGAGCGCAATAAGCTTGGATAGTGGGTGACGGTTCACCTGTATCGGGTGTCAGAATCTGCTCTCCTGTCCGCCAGTTCATGTAGTGTATGCCTGCCCGTGACTCTCCATATTCTTCGATACCTTCACGCCCCACACGATAGGGCACATCGGCAGCGGCAGCGAGGTCCCCTTCATAGGTTCCATCAATAAAGGTTTTTGCCGTTACAAGCCCCTGTGATTCGTCGGTGGCTTCCAGTTTTACCGCTGTAACGCGATTTGCTTGGACGGTTGCGTTAATCAAATGATGTCCTCTAAGAAACGCCAATGCATCCGCTTCTGCACCGAGCAGTTGATCAAAAACCCGTTCTGCGACTGATGGTTCATAGAACCAACCGTCTTGAATGCGTTTCCATTCGGCGGAATTCTCGCCGATGGTTCGCCGGTATTCTTCACGCACCCCATTAATGAATTCGATGACCAATCCGCCAAACATCTCTCGCCGTACAGCGTCCGTTGTTGATAACCCACTTGCCATCATCCCGCCAGAATGCTGCTGTGGACAGGCAAGGATGACTTTACACCCGCGGCGAGCGGCTTCAATAGCAGCCGCGCAACCGCCCGGTGTTGAACCGTAGACGAAGACATCGCAGTCCATAACACGGTTCATCTTTTTTTTTGAGGTTGTATCCATATGAGTTGATTCTGGCGGGTTTGTCATACTTTCCTGCTTCCTACAAGTGTTCATCTACTGACTGAACCGCGAGCGTAATGCCCATAAACCTTGCCCAGGCTCGCTGATGTAAAAAAAGCCACCGTCGTTAAATCCGTCTACAAGTGTTTCGGGGTTGTATTTGGCAATCGCTTCGTTGACAGGTGCCCATTGGTAGCCGACCGATTCGATTTCCGTTTGGGTGAGATGTTCCGTGGCATAGGTGACTTGGAAGCGTCCTTCGGTACTGCCGTGAATCAGGTGTGCCGCGGCGGAGAGGTTTTCTTGCAACTCTGGGTTTTCAGAGACGGCGTTGAGCGTCGCGGGTGTGTGGCGATAACCGTATTTTCGGATAAGTCGGTCGATTTCTGCGTCCTCGCCGAATTCACGTAGCCCCGGCGCGATGATAATCAACTCGCCGTCGTCTGCCATTGCCATCCGGGTGCGATAGATCGCCTTGTTGCCGAGCCACGTACTTTTGAACTCCCTCGGATCCAAGTAGACGACTACCTTTGATAGAGACGCGTCCAAGAAGGTCATGTTAACGGCTCTGCTCAATTCGGCAGCGGTTTCAAAGGTCTGCGCATCGTCACCGATGTAAAGTCCGCGCATCACGCGCGCTCCAGAGGCATCGGCATCCATGACGCTCATGACATACAGAATACCGAGTTGTTTTAGGTAATTGGCATGTGCGTAATTCAGCACTCTCCTGACAGAGGTATCGGTGCGTCCCATGAGGCGTTCCATGCCGTCTACGGCACCGAGGAAATGCGACTTGTTAATCATCTCAACACCGCCAGCACCGACGAGGATATTTTTAAACCCGTTGGCGATACCGATAACTTCATGCGGAATTACCTGTCCGACGGAGATGATGAGTTCGTAATCGCCTTCCACGAGACGACGATTTACAGCGACAGGGATACTATAATCGAGTTTGCCGCCCGAAACCTCTTGCACGAGTTCAGATGGCACTTCACCGAAATGGTATAATCCGGTCCGCCAGTTATGGACGTGATATGTCGCTTTGGGTAGATCACCGTACATCTCAGCAATCTGTGCTTTGGTCATCGGTGCGTGTGTGCCGATAGCCGGTAGGATATCGAAAGTTGTTCCGTTTGCGGTATCCCATAACTCGTAGAGAAGTTGGGTGAGTTCGCCAGCGTTCGAGTGGAGGCGTGTTATATCCGGTGGAATCACTAAGATCTTCTTCGGGATGCCACCTAGCTTAAGAAGTGCCTCGTGTAGAAGTGCGCGTTTTTCTTCGGTTGTGATGACGGTGTCTTTGCCACCGCGGGCAGTATAGGTCGCCATTTTTTAATTTTCCTTGCGGTTCAGTAGAGGTAAGTGGAAGCATGGAACGGTGGAAGGTTGGGTGCCTCTCCTTCCTCCGTTCTACCCTTTCAATCTTTTTTTAATACGCATCCTTAATCGCACCCCAAGTCGTGCTGAGTTTATCCTGCGGTTCGACGGGTAGGACGAGGTCTTCGACAGAATCGCCGATAAAGATGTTATCAATATAAACGAGACCGTAGTTGCCGAATTTACCAGTTTTGAAGGTGCCATCTTGACCTTCTGTTGCTGGATCTATTTTATCAAACGACCTATTATCTTTCCGCTCTTTTAACTTGAAGGTGAATTTATCACCCGAAAGAATCAGTTGTGCGCGGTACCAGACTTCGGGGTCGTTTTCTACCATTCCATCTTTGACCTTTGTCCAATTCCCTTGGCGTTTATAGAAATGGTATTCTCTACCGCCTTGCCGCCGGTCGCTTAAGTAAAACTTCTCACCCTCTTGAAAACGGAAAACAACGCCCATATAGAAATCATCAGGAAACATCATGTCCCATTCAGCGACGTAATCGTCCCAGCCCGCGTCGCCGACAACATAGATAGAACCGCCGACATCGTGCCGTGAGTCGTTGGATGGGTTGTCAGCGGTCAACAGAACCTTATTACTTGCTTTTTTCGGGTCAGCGACAACTTTAGCGATTGTTTTGCCATCGTGTCCGATTTCCCATTTACTTGGCTCGCTCCCGATTTTATCCTTTTCAAAGTCGTCGTGGAATAGCAGTTCTGCCGATGCCTGTGTTGCTATACCGATGCACAGCATGAACATGACAATTTTAAGCCCAAGTTTTGTTTTTTTTCTAACTTGGCTGCGTTGGAAAAAAGATGAATATCTAAAACGCATTTTCTTCTCCTTATTGGAATAGAACAGGGTTAGAAATTTTGCCAACATAAGTCAAAGCAGGATTTGAATTTACATTTTAGCCTTGGTTACGAAGGTTATTTTGAACTCAACTGGGTCGCCTGCTGCAGCGGAGACTTTACCAACGATGACGTAGGCGGTTCCGTTGACGAGCTCTTTCCCTTTGATAAGTTCAAGTATGCCTGTGGTGCCTTCGACTTTACCAAGCCAACCGACATCGTCCCCATCTTCGGTTTGAAGGGCAATGTTTCCGGTTACCTCTGCAGTGAAGGTAATCTCTATGATCCCATCGCTGTTGATAGATTCGGGATTGACATCCGTGTCCCCGTCTTTGACAGTGCCACCCGTGACACGCGGATCGTCGGGTCAGTCCGGCGCGGTAACTTTATAGCTCAGTGCCTGGGTGCCATCAGCCCAAGTGATCGTCAATACGAGCTGACCGAGTTTGAAGGGTCCCGTGATAGCCGCAGTTTTGCCTGTGATCTTGGCAGTGCCAGGGCTTACCATGATATCACCGGGTGCGTTGTCGAAGGTAACCGTAATAGTCGCATTCGTGGCAATCTGACCACCGGACGGGATTGCATTTACGAAGCTAACTCGGATAGGTTCATCTGTGACTGTGTCATCATCGCCGCCGCAGCCAGCGAGCATTGAAACAGCGAGAAAGCCTATCAATAATAATACTGAGCTGCTAAGCAATTTTGTCATCATAACTTCGCCAACAGAGGAATTGGAAAGCGAGCCTACAAAAGAATTACTGTGCCACGACACTATTTTTCAGAACGCCGATGCCTTCAATCTCAATTTCAACGACATCACCGGCTTTCAACGCGGTGGTGGTGCCGGGTGTACCCGTAAAAATTGCGTCTCCCGGTTCAAGGGTTATTGCCTGTGAAATGAAACTGACAATGGTTGTTACAGGGAAAATGAGGTCTGCAGTCGTCTGTTTCTGAACGACTTCGCCGTTGATACGGGTCTCCAATTGCGCGTCGGTATAATCAACATCAGTAGCGATGACGGGCCCTATGGGGCCGAAGGTATCCGATGCTTTGGCGCGCCACCACTGCAAGTCGTTGCTTTGCCATGTCCGGGCGCTGACATCGTTGCCGCATGTCACGCCTAAGATGTTGGCGGCTGCCTCTTCTGGTGTCGCCTTTCGTGTCTGTTTTTTCATAATGACGACGAGTTCGCCTTCGGCGTGTACGTCATCATCGCCACTTGGTAGTTCAATGTTGCCGCCCGGGTCGTTGATACAGGAAGGCGTTTTAATGAAGATTTCAGGATTTTGTGGTTCTGGAGCACCGTCTAAATGGCTCCGATAATTTAACCCGACTGCTAACACTTTTGTCGGTGTTGTCGGTGCGAGGAGTTGTACATCCGCCAATGCGACGGTATCGCCTGTTTCGCTATATTCACCGAACGGGCATCCTGAGAGTACGTTCAGATTTTCTCCTGAAACAGTGCCGTAGGCGATTGTGCCATTTAATTCATATCGTGCAAATTTCATAGTTTCTCCTTTGTGATTTTCTGAAAGGATGTAGTGTGAGATGTAAGCCGAAAGTTGGTATATTTTACCTTGTGTGTAAATGTGCTGTCAATGTATTTTTGAATAGTTGTCAGGTGTCGGCGGTCAGCAGCTAGCCGTCAGCACTCAGTGGTCAACAGTTAATACATTGCACAGGCTAACAGCCTATGCTACAAGGTGGCACTTTTAATAGTGCTAATTTGACTTTATGGTCAAAATGTGCTACAATTCCTACACAATTTATAACCTCGTAGTAAAAGGCATACGGTGAGATGTAAATGATAAAAATTGGGATTGTTG
>JAPPDN010000922.1:0-10235 GCA_028824575.1 Candidatus Poribacteria bacterium
GCACCAGTAGCAACGGTTGTAACACATACAGATCTCCCGGTATCGGACGCACCCGGTGCCTTGGCGTTCTCCGCACCTGTCGCAAGTGCACCCTCCGCCGGACCGGCTAATATCGGTCGTGGTGTCGCAGGAACCGCAGTACAGGTCAAAGTCGCTTTTGAACGTCCACCCGGCCTCGCAATGGTCGAAAACGTCGGTGCCGCACGTGATGCCCTCGGCGATGTCGTTGAAAACATCACACTCGGTAACGTCGAAGTACCACCCCTGCCGAGAGGCGAACCCGGTGGTCGCGTTATCGGTAAAGGTAAAGACATCCGCGGCGTATTCCGTTTCACACGGATCCGTCACAGTCTCTCTGACTGGTGGGCTGACGCCTCTTCCTTGAACGCATTGACGAAGTGGCTCAACGAACGTACCAAAATCAAAACCGACATGAACGTTGAAGGCGGCGCATTGAAACTTACCGATGCGAACCTCTTCAAAACACCCTTCGTTTTCATGACAGGACACGACCCCTCACTCGTCCGTTCGCGTAACTTGCTCGGACGGCAGTACGGTGGTGGTAAAATGGACAGCCGTCTCACCGAGACTGAAGCTGCCGGTATGCGCCGCTACCTCGTCGAAAAAGGTGGATTCCTTGTCTTTGACGACTGCGGTGTGAACGCACCTGCGCAGGCGATGATTCGTCTCTTCCTCGCACAGATGCGTTACGTCATGCCTGAGTATCAGATTGAACGGATTGCCAACGATCACGAAGTCTATGACAACTTCTATGAAATGGGCGGACCCCCAGTCGGATTCGACATCTTCTGGTGGGGCACACGTCCACCGAAACAGAATTACCTCGAAGGTATCTCCGTCGGTGAAAAGTTGTCCGTTATCGTTGTCCGTCGTGACTACATGTGCGCAATGGAGTCTGTCAGTCTCCCGACACGGAGTGTCCACTATTCACCCGGTGTCTATCGTTTCATGACAAACGTCGTGGTGTATGCATTGACGCACGGTCAGATCTCTGACTACTCCGGTTATGTGCCTGAAGACACGTTAGCCAAGAAAGAACTCCCGACACGCGCACCTGAAGCAGCGAAAGTTGGCGGTTTTGAATAGAGTTTTTGTCTCTTAGCACGGTTTTTAACCGCGCATCTTATCTAAGGCTGTTTAGTTATCCACCTTGGACAACTAAGCAGCCTTGGTATCTTAAGTCAGCTAAACCCTCTATCAAGCAATCTGAACACAACGCCTAATTCTTCCCCAACAACAACTTTTTCTTAGTTAAACCTTTTCCCAAAATCTCCCACTTTGTAACCGAATGAGTCAAATAAAATAGATGTTGTTCCGATTTTTTTCGGATTATGCAATCTTTTCTGCCTAAAATCGCGTCTTTAATAAGCAATAGGATAGTTATCAGAGTCAGAATCTTCAATTGTCAGTTAATCGCTTGTGGCAGTTTAATTGACTGTTACTACCACAACTGACAACCGATAACTGACGACTCTTTGTTAGGAGAAAACCGCGTGGAAAGAGACGACGATGTTCAGTTAATTCGCGAAATTTTGTCAGGCGACGACGAGGCGTTTAACGCTTTAGTCCAAAAGTATGAAAAAAGTGTTCATACCCTTGTGTGGCGAAAGATAGGCGATTTTCACTATGCCGAAGAGATTACGCAAGATGCTTTTCTCCAAGCATACGAAAAACTTTCGACGCTCAAGGACCCCAGCCAATTTGCGGGGTGGCTCTATGTGATTGCGAATCGGCTTTGCATTGCTTGGATGCGAAAGCAAAGACCTGCGATGCAACCGCTGGATGACACGTCTCTAAAAGCAATAGATAACTTAACTTACGAGCGCTATATATTGGAGCAGCGCGAATTAGAAGCAACCGAGCGTCGTCATGAAATCGTTGACGGGCTTCTGACAAAACTGCCGGAGAGTGAACGTACGGTAATGACCCTCTACTATCTGGGTGAAATGACAACAAAGGAGATAGGCGATTTCTTGAGTGTGTCGGTGAATACGATTGTGAGTCGGCTCCACCGGGCACGAAAGCGTTTACAAGAGACAGGAGAATCTTTTCAAATGTCAAGTAATAATCAGCAACAGAATCTGGCAACGCAGATTACAAACCACCATAGATCGGGCGAATTTGATAAGGCTTTAGAGATTAGTGCACGTGCGCTGGAATCCAATCCAGCGGACTTAGAGGCTTATGGTTCTCGATGGAGACTGATAGCCGAAATGTTTCCAGAGGGAGAGGCGAAAAAAAGGATTTGCCCTGAAATCGAATATATTCTGCAAACACACTCAGAAACTCCGGAAATATTAAGCACAGCATATTGGGGATATATGCGCCTTCCTAACCGCACAAAGAATGTCCCAAACAGTTTGTTTGACAAGATACTGCAACACCCTCGAACCGAAATTTATCTGGCTGCATTGTTCGGATTAGTCGAACGGAGCGAAGAGACAAGTCAGAAATGGCATTATTACCAGCGCGTCATTGGTGAGTTCACAGTCTCAGATGTTCCAGTACTATCATGGTATCTGTTAGCTTATGAAGAAATGCTGAGGTTAGTCGAGCAAGATCGTTCTCTGGCAAGCGATGACTTCCTTGATGAACTGATTGACGGCTGCCTTGCAGCACATCTTGCCTATTGCAAGGAAACACAGCAATATTTCGGTTGGGCTTATACTGTAGCGGTTGAATGGCGACTGAAGTTTAACGTCCGATTAGACAAAGCTTATGAAATTTTAGAACGTGCTGAAATCAGATTAGGGGAGGCAGAGGAACAGAAGTGGCTCGTTGAACACAACAAAGGATCTGTAGAAAAAGAGCACAAGAGGATAGCGCGTTTACGCGCTGAAATCTACCTCCGGCAGGAGCAATGGAGAGAAGCATACGATGGACTTGTTGCAAACGCTCCGGATTATTTGGAATCTCTCTGGGCAAGGTTCAACGAGAACACTATAAATTACTTTTGGATGTTAGGACAGTCAGCAGAAGGTATGAGGGAATGGGAAAAAGCAATGCGTTACTACGCCGATGCGCACTTTGCACCGACGCCTCACTGTGAAAAAGTAAGACGTGACCATGATCCTATCCACTTTGCGCCTACACCTCGTGTGGAAGGTCGGACAGGCTTGGAACGCGTCTACCATCAAATAAGGCGAGAGGGAACCACTGATACGTTTGAGGCGTTCCTCAAAGACACTGAAGCGGAATATCGGATTCGAGAAGGTGCTGACTGCGAAAGGATTCGTCAGAAACTTATCACGAACAGACTGAATCAGAAAGCGACGGATTTTCAGTTAGAAACATTGGAAGGAGAGGTCTACACGCTATCAGCGATGGCTGGAAAGGTTGTTTTGCTTGAGGTTGGGACTTCGTCAAACATCATGCTCCCAGAAGTCAAGATCGTCTATGAGCGATTCAGCAAAATCAACGATGTGGTTGTCTGGAGCATTAATGATGGTGAAACGCCGCATCAAGTGCAGCAATTTTTAGATGAACATCAGCCCCCTTGGCCCGTTTTGCTTGATCCGCATAGGGAAGTAAAAAAGGCTTATCAAATTAGAGTGATCCCACGTTTTATCTTGATTGATAAAGCGGGCAATTGGCAATACAGTTGTGCAGGTCTGGACTCCATAAACGGCCAGCCCTTAATTTGGATGATTGAAGCACTCCTATCAGATGCGTGATAATGTGATGTTCCTAACACTCATTCGGCGGGAATTACTCGCCAATCTCATGACATTTCGGTTTCTGGTTGCAATGATTGTCACACTGTTGCTGGTTGTTGCGAATACCGTTGTACTGATTGCTGATTACGAACGTCGCCTGATAAACTACGATACCGCAGTCAAGCAACACCATCAGAAGTTTTTAAAAAGGGCAAGAACCTATTCGGAAATGGAAGGAGCAATCCTCGTAGACCGACCGCCCAACCCACTGAGTATTTTCAATGCAGGTCTGGATCGACGGCTCGGTAACTCCATCACCGTCAGCCATACCTGCGTGCCAACCCTTTGGGATACCAAATCACACAGTGCAGATAATCCTTTTCTCAACCTATTTTCCAGTGTCGATCTGGTTTTAATCTTTCAGGTAATTCTCAGTCTACTGGCACTGCTTTTCGCCCATGATGCAATCGCTGGTGAACGGGAAGCAGGCACGCTCCGCTTGACGATGGCAAACCCCGTCAGTCGTCCTATTATTCTGTTAGCAAAGTACATCAGTGCGATGGTTTGTCTGATCCTTCCTGTAATCATGAGTTTGCTACTCGTACTAATTTTGTTTTCTATATCTGGGTCAATTTTGCTGAATGGGGATGATTGGCTCCGGATTGGTGGTCTTTTGCTCACCTCTATCATCTATCTCTCCGTTTTTTATCTAATAGGTTTGTTAATCTCTGTGATCACTCGCCGAACTGCGACTGCCTTGACGCTTTCAATGGTGATATGGAGTACCCTTGTCCTCATCTATCCAAGTCTGAGCGTATTCGCCGTCAATCGGCTTTGGCAGCCCCCTTCTCAATTGGAAGCCGCCTACCGTGAAATTGAGCAGATTTGGGAAGCGTTTGAAAGAGAACAAACAGATTTCTTGAGGAACGATAGCGTTGAGGGGGAAAATCCGAATTTTAATGTACCGCCTTCAGGAAGTTACGGGGCTTATCAGATCTCCGACCCGATAACACTCAAGTACTTTAAAGTAGAAAAACGTCATTGGACGCGTATCAAGCCAGACTCAGAACCACAGATTCCTCATGTCAAAGCTTACTTTCAATTCTCAGAACCGCGACGGATCCGCGCAGCAGAGAGAACAGGGCAGGTTCGACAAAAAGCTTTAGATCACGTCTACGTTCGCAAAGCAAACATGGCGAAAAATCTGATGCGACTTTCACCCGCAGCGATGTATGATTTCGCAACTGAAGTGTGGGCTGGAACAGATTTTCACGGTATCAAGGGTTTTATCACAACAACCCAACAGTACCGGCAAACGATTATCGATTATTTCTATGATAAGGAAGCCTTTTCTGCCCGAAAATGGTTCTCCATTGACCAAGGAAAGGTTGATTGGAGCGATTTACCCCAGTTTTCTTATCATCGAAGAGAGATATGGACCGGCATGCAGCACGCCAGCGGCGATATTGCCTGTCTGCTACTCATCAATATTGTGCTATTTATGACGACGTTTTTAATCTTTGTGCGGCAGGAAGTATAGAATAGTTTTCAGCAGTCAGTTATCGGATTGCCTCGCAGTGAGAGTTAAGAGGATACCTCGCAACAATTGCTCGCTTGGAGTTCTTTAACTAATAATTATTCCACTGATAACTGCAATCCAAACCACAATTTCTTAACTGAAAACTGATAACTCTCACTGCGAGGCAAACCGAAAACCAATGTGGCATATCACAAAACGTGAGCTCTATGACCATCTGAACAGTCTGCGGTTTGCCTTCACAACGGTATTGCTGATTGCCCTGATGATCGTCAACGCAATCGGATATTTTGGCGAATACACAGCGCAATCGACGGCATATCAACAAAAGGTCTCAGCGTCTTTAGATAAAGTGAGATCCAATGCAGACAGTCTGTATAATCTGCTTATAGAAGGCCCCGGTACGCTCTACAAAAAACCTTGTACACTCTCCTTTTGTGCAAACAGCGGTGAAACATTTATACCCGAATCCGCTGATGGCATTGGCGAAGGGGTGTTCATGACATCAAGTCGTTTTTCAATCAGTACGACATGGCGAATGAAATACCCACAATCCAATCCAAGCCTATGGGACATTACGCCGGATTATACGAATGTTGATTGGGGAGATATAGTCTCCGTAGCGTTGAGTTTGGTTGCAATCCTGTTCACTTTCGATGCGATCTCCTCGGAGCAAGAACGCGGCACATTACGACTGACGCTGTCCAACAGCATTTCACGCGGCACTGTATTGGTAAGCGAATTTCTTGCAGCATTAATAACTATCAGTATCCCTTTTTTAATTGCCGCATTAATTAACCTTTTTCTCCTTTACACTTCAGGAAGTATTTCATTCGGACTAAGTGAGTGGGGACGATTAGGAGTTATCATTCTTATCGCTTTTGTTTATGTGTCAATCTTCCTAGGATTGGGACTGCTCATATCCTCTCGTGTGAACAGTTCGTCGATAAGTCTCACGATTCTCTTACTGGTTTGGGTTGTTTGGGTTGTCCTGTTACCCTCCACAATCGGCGCGCTTACCAGTGGCTTACAGCCGACAATGACTCATAACGAACTTGCCGCCCGTCAACAGTCTCTGGCCTCTCGTTTTTTTGAGCAGTACGATGAGCTTTGGCGTAAAACACCCTCGCGAGAGATTCCAGCAACAGAGGAAACATTATTATGGTCGAAATACCTCACCGAAGATGCAAGAGACAACCAGAGATTGAATGAAGAACACTTGGGCGCTCAGATTGCTCAGATTCAACTCGCGAGATCCATAACCCGCATATCGCCTGCGTCAAGTGTTCGCTATGCTATCGAATCCCTTGCTGGGACCGGTTTCACACGGCACGTCCAATTTTTAAAGCAGGTGCGCCGATACGCAGGTGAATTCAGAACGTTTCTCATCGAAATGGATCGTGCCGATCCAGAGAGTCCACATGCACTCGGGCCCAAGGAAGGGACATCACAAAAGCCGGTGCCCTTTGAATCAATTCCTAAATTTGAAGATCGCATCAGTTTCAGTGGTGCCTACACCGCTGCAGCTACGGATCTTTTGTTATTATTGTTGTTTTTTGTAGTGTTATTCGCAGGTACGTTTCTTTCCTTCCTCCATGTTGACATCTAAGGAACCCTCTGTTGGGTTAATTCATGTTAAATTTTTTACCATTTTCATTTGATATAATTTTCTGTAAATGCTAAAATATTAGCATATTTCCTTATTTGTGCTAAAATATTAGCATATTTCCTTATTTATCGCCTTCATAAGTGCTGAAATATTAGCACATTACCGAAAGAGGTAAAAAAATGGAAGACTACGGTACTCTCAAACTGAGTCGTCGAGAACGGCAAATCATGGATATCGTCTATCAACGCGGTCACGTTTCCGTTGCCGATGTACTCAAAGATCTCCCCGATCCGCCAACTTACTCTACAGTTCGGGCACTGTTGCGGATCTTGGAGGAGAAGGGCTATCTCACTCACAAAAAAGATGGCAAACGTTACATCTATCGTCCAACGCAACCACGCCATCTCGCAGGACGTTCCGCGCTCAAACAGATTTTCCAGACATTTTTTGATAAATCCATTGAGAAAACGGTCATTGCACTGGTTTCCGAGGCTGACCTCTCGGATGAGGAACTTGACCGTTTAAGCCGACTTATTGAGCAAGCGAAAAAGGGAGACACTTCATCATGATGCGATTCATTGAGACGCTCTATGCAGACCCGTTGCTGAAATTTCTCGTTGACACCACGATGAAAAGCTTGGTTATTTTCGCCGTTGCGGGTTTATTTGCATTCTGCCTCCGCCGCAAGTCGGCGGCGGTGCGCGGTTTCGTTTGGAGCATGGCAATTGTCGGATGCCTCATCGTTCCACTGTTTTCTCTCATGCTTCCGAGGTGGGAACTCGGTATTTTACCGGTGGAAGCACCAGTCTCAATTTCACAGGGTCAATTGTCACCAAAGCCGGTATCGTCAACACCAGTCACACCGACACCGCCGCAACCGGATCCGGTGACCAATCAGAGTCGTCCCTTTACTACACTGCAGTGGACAGACTGGATGGCGATAGGCTGGGCGGGTGTTGGACTGTTTCTTCTCATCCGTTTGGTTGTCGGAATCGGTGCTGTCTGGCATATCTCTGCTCGTAGTACCAACTTTAGCCGCGCTGTCGAGCAGTGCCGATCCAATTGGAACCAACGAGTAAATGTCCGTCTCAGCAATAGGGTTACAGTACCAATGGTTTGGGGTTTCTTACGTCCTGTAATCTTGCTGCCGGTTGACGCCGATCAATGGCAAACCGAGCGACTTCGCGCTGTGCTACTCCACGAATTGGCACATATCAAACGATGGGATTGGACACTGCAGATGGTCGCACAGATCACCTGTGCAGTCTACTGGTTTAATCCGCTCGTATGGTTTGCAGTGCATCGGATGCGAATCGAAGCAGAGCAAGCCTGCGACGACCAAGTGCTAAACGCTGGGTATCAATCAACCAACTATGCCCAACTTCTGCTTGATATTACACACAACGTAAAAATAACAAAGGCGACTTCGCGTGCGACTGTTGCGATAGCACACTCCTCAAAGATTGAAAGACGACTCCGAACCGTCCTCGCTGAAAATCTGAATCGACATCCGGTGAGGAAAGCAGCTGTCGGGATAGGACTGATTATCCTCATCGGCTTTGCTGTCCCGATCGGAACGATGCGTTTAACACAAGCAGCTAACACAGAAGAGGTACTGCACCAACAAATTCAGGAGACATCCAAATCGCAACCGACACCAGAGGAGTTGTTACCAGAACCCAGCGCGCATGGACAAGACGCAGCTTTAAAGCAGGACAAAAAAGATATTGAAATCTGCACTCAAAATTTGCTCGCGATTGCCAAAGCAATCCAAGCCTACCAGAAGGAACACAACGATTTTCCGCAGTGGCTCTCAGATCTTCACCCGAAATACTTGGCAGATGCAAACAGCCTACTTTGTCCGGCGGATACCATAGGCGGAAAGCCAATCTTTCTTATCAACGCAGATCCGAGGATGCCTGTGAGTTACGGCTACCAATTCCACCCCGGATATCGACAAAGAACGCGGGAAAACCTCGCCGTATATGGCGATGTCATACCACTCGCTCGTTGTCGACATCATACCGATCAATCGTTTGCTTGTCTAAACCTGAGTTTTTCCTTCAAGGTTTATCAGTCATCCAATGTCTGGGAAGACACACCGGAAGAGATGTATGGAACCCTTGAAGAAACCATCACCGCTTTGGAAGCTGGGCTTCAGCAACAACTGAACAATTATCTTTCCTTCCATCTCTACGCTTCGCTTGCCCGCCTCTATGTTGAAGTTGGGCGGGAGGAGGACGCTAACAACCTCATTAACCGTTTCAAATTGAGCCTGAAATCTGATGACCTCCAGGCACATTTTGTTCTCAGCATGATGCTTGAAATGGCGAATCAGGGTGAAGAAGTACTTTCGGTTTTCGAGAAACTTGAGGAACAGTATCCGGATAACTACTATATTCTTGGTAAGCTTGCCCAAATTCATGAGGAACTCGGCAACGCTAAACTCGCAGCAGAATATCGGAAAAAAGCTGCACCTATGTCAGAACTGGTCGGGGAAGTTGTACCCGATTTTTCCGCCACTGACCTTGATGGAAAACCGATTTCGCTGCAGCAATATCGTGGGAAAGTCGTCCTACTCGATTTCTGGGCTGTTTGGTGCGGGCCTTGCCTCGGCGAAATGCCGAATGTCAAAAGGGTTTACGATACCTATAAAGACCAGGGATTTGACATCATCGGGGTGAGTCTCGACACTGATGAAGCAAGACTACGAAACTACCTTAAGGAGAACGACATCCAGTGGCGACAAATCTTCAGCGGGCAAAAATGGGAAAGTCCCCTTGCACAAAAGTATCATATTCGTTCCATTCCCGCACCGTGTCTCATTGCCAGAGATGGCACATTAATTTCAAGCAAAGCAAAAGGGGTGAAGTTAGAGCAGCTTGTAGTGGACGCACTTCAGGATAAGACCGAGAATGAATAGCCGAAATTGGCAGAGGAGAAGAAAATGAAACGGTTTTTGATGTGTTTTTTTCTAATCAGTATAATTCTAAGTTTCATAGTGGTTTCATTAGAAGGCATACCTGTCCAAGAATCTGCAGAACATCCGCAGAAGATCAAAGTACTGCTTGATGTTGCCGGTGAAAAGGACCTTAAACCCTTAGTAGAGGAATATCTGTTTGAAGCATTTAGTAGAGTTGAAAATATAGATGTTGTTTTGGAAATTGAAGAAGGGGTAGCCTATGTAGTATCGGTTGTTCTCGTGGAAGCACGCGCAGGAGAAAATAGACAAAAAACCGGTAACCTCGCTGCCTGTGTTCAGTATATTGACTATTTTGACAATAGTATTCTCAAACCAGATGTGGCTGTGTCAAATTGGGAACGCGTTAGTAATCTCACAGTAAACCTGATTGAACATTCGCAAACAGGTTTGTACCTAATTACTAAAAACGATTTAGAAAAAATGACAAAA
>JAPPDN010000922.1:10245-12257 GCA_028824575.1 Candidatus Poribacteria bacterium
AAATTCCAGAAACTATTTTTCGAGAAGCGTGAATAGTCACTTCCGGTAGATGCAGGAAACGTTCAATAATATTTCGTAAGAAATTTGAAAAGGAGAATACTGAAATGAAAGCAATTTTGACTGCGGCAATGGTGATAGGTTCACCAATCACTGCTGTGAACGCAGATACACCTGCAGAAAAGCCCAACCAAGGCCTGATGACGGAACAGCATGAGAAAAATATTGAAGTTTGCACGCAAAATTTGGTTGCAATTGGCAAGGCGATTGAAGCCTATAAGAAAGGACACGGTGATTTTCCTGACTGGCTTTCAGGCCTTTATCCGAAACATTTGGCAGATGCGAACACCTTGATCTGTCCTGCGGACGAAGAGAGTGGCAAGACTGTCTTTGCCCTGAACACAGATCCGAAAATGCCCGTGAGTTATGGCTACCAGTTTCACCCTGAATACCGAGAGGAGAAAAGCGTCCAACGCGAGATGTACGGGGATGTCATGCCGCTTGTCCGCTGCCGCCATCACACAAATGAAGATTTTGATTGTTTGAACCTGAGTTTCTCTTCAAAGATTTACAAGTCATCCACTGTTTGGGAATCCAGACTGGAAGATCTCTACGGTAGCTATGAAGCGACGATCACCGCTCTTGAAGATGCCCTTGCGCAACACCCAGATAACCAGCGTTTCTTTAATCTTTATAAGCAGCTTGGTCGTCTTTACATCAAAACCGAAAACAAACAAGCGGCAGATGCGATTGTTAAGCGTTTTCGATCAGTTATGGAACCAGACCTTCCAGGGTATCGCATGCTGTTTGACGTGCTTGACGAAATGGAGCGATATGAGGATATGCTTGCGGCTTTTAAGGAGGCTGAACAGCAGCACCCAGACGCGGAACCTATCCTTTGGCGACTCGCCTATATCTATAGGAAATTAGGAAATACCGAACTCGCTGATGTGTATGACCGTAAGGCTGATCCTACATACGAATTGATTGGAAAACCTGTGCCAGACTTTTCCGCAACCGACCTTGATGGAAATCCGATTTCGCTTCAGGATTATCGTGGCAAAGTTGTTTTGCTTGACTTTTGGGGGGCCTGGTGTGGTTTCTGCATTGAGGAAATGCCTAATCTCAAAAGAGTCTACGATACCTATAAGGATCAAGGGTTTGACATCATCGGTGTCAGTCTTGATGATGAGGAATCGGAACTGCGGGATTACATTAAAGAAAACGACATCCGGTGGCGGCAGGTTTTCAGCGGTAAAGCGTGGAGAGACGATCCACTCGCGCAGCAGTATAATATCACGGGTGTCCCCAGCCAGTGGCTTATCGACAGAGATGGCAAATTAATCACGCATAAAGCCAGAGGGGAGGAGTTAGAACAACTCGTAATGGAGGCCTTGAAGAACGAATCTACAAATCAATAGGATGTGTCCTAATCGTCCTAACAACAGGAGAGAAAACATTGATAGACCTTCGTAACGTGCTAAGAACTTCAGCACATATCCCAGTACAGGCGCATTGGGATCCAATTGAAAATACAACGCATAACTTGCTTTGGGCAACAGAAGAAAAGTTTAATAGATCCAAGGCACAGTGGAAAGAACCGGTGGAAATGGCGTGGGAAGAGTGGTTGAGGTTATTCAATCCCGGACCTGCACAGCCACTGAAGAACTACAGCACAACGGATTTTCAAGTCTTTCTCCGGCCATCAACCGCTAACGTCGGGGATGTCTGGGACTTGGAGCCGGAGGGGATTCTCCCATTTCTCCAACAGTTTCATCCAGGCGCAACTCAGAAGGAGGCGAAAGCGTGCTTACGGGCAATTTCGTCCGAATATGCTGACATCGTTTTCCGAATCCATGCGCGCTTTACGCTCAACGCGTCTATTGATGCCTACTTGAGGCCAGCGCAATTTACTGGACATCTAATAATCAATCGCGACACTGGAACGATTTGTCAATGGACGTTATCGCTTCCTCCCCGCAATAGTAATGTTGATATGGGTGCTTTTAGAAGTT
>JAPPDN010000248.1:0-3988 GCA_028824575.1 Candidatus Poribacteria bacterium
GGTGGATACCTGTTGGAGGAAGTCGAGAGGGCGTATCAAAAATACCTGCGGTCGAGGTTTTGTACTTGGGATTTAAGCATAATCCTGTAGAAATTGGCGGCGGTGAGGCTTATCCTACAGTCGAGGTTGTGGCATATGTGGATGTGCGCAGGAGTAATATTGACATAGAGGAGTTGGACGAGGAATTGTTTTCTTTGCTAAGATCGGTTCCTGAATCTGTGGTTTCCAGGGGGTCAAGATTCTGTCATCGTGCTAATGATATTTCAACTTTGGTGTTGGAGGTCATTGGTGAAGAAAGTCGGGCGGGGTAGGGCCGATGGGAGAGAAAGGAGCGGAGGTGTTACGTCGCACGAAGTTTAGGTATTTGTTTGGCGGGCTGATGGCGTTGATGTTGTTGGCGGGCCTGTTGAGTGTGGGGATTCAGGCTGCTGATAATAGGCCTGGGACGGTGCCCGTGGTATATGAGCCTGCGAAGCATTATGCGCAGCAACCGATTGAACCACAGCGTTCGGATTATGAGAGACCAAAGACTACCTATGTCCCGCCTAAGGAGTATTCAGGTACAGCTACTTTGTCTCGCCGATGGCTACCTGATCTGATTATGCCTTTGCCTGAAAGCCCTGATGGGGGTACTTATGAATCAGTTATTACTTCGTTCATGGTTGCCGCTTCTACGGAGCAGGTTAGAGCTTGGAATTGGGTATCAGCGGAGTCGGCTCTAGAGATCAGGCAATTGATACGGGACTTGGCGTGGGCCGATTTAGGAGAATCTGGGAGTTGTGGGTCTATTGTTCAGGAGAGGCCTGATCCCCATTTTATTGATGATGGAGAGCAGGAGACTCCTGAGATGGTTGATGTGGTTACAGCGGATGCCGACTGTGCCATAGATTTTATTGAGCATTCATGGGGTTGGTATGTTGATCCACAGATTGTTAAAAAGCATGGTGATTCCCGTCTGATTGCTGTGACAGCTACCTTGGTGCAGCATACAACTACTGATGATTTTTCCCAGATACCAAGATTCACTTGTACCAGACGGAATCGTACCGGCTCTTGTGAGTTGCATCCTGATGACACCGAAGAAGGCCTGGTTGCTTCAGGGTTGGCTGAAGATCGTGCCAAACTTATGTATCAATTTGTAGAAAATTATACGAAGGAAGAAACTATTGACGTTATTGATTGGGATAGATACAAAGATTTGCGTCGCCAATATGAAGAAGATTTGGCCTTTTTGATTGACCATAATGATCAGGTTTTGGCAAATTCTTATGTTACTGAAATGGTCTGTGATGGGACGTGCCAGTCTCAGTATTCGGAAGCAGTCGTCCGTTATAAGAGCGCGCTTGAATCCTTTACGGGCGGCGTGGTTCTTAATCAATGGGAAGTGGATGATTATAAATATGAGAAGTCTAAAATTACGGGTATGTTCGTAGATTGCAAGTTGTCCGGCTGCGTGCTGGTCAATAAGGTTCGATAGGAGGATAGGGATATGACCAATTTTAAGGCAAGTATCGAGCAAGCTTTTACCTCGGAAAATTGGGAGGTTGTGGATGACGAGGGGGACTGGAATGGGTATTTATCATACTGTGTCCGAGTTCGGTACATTGGTCGAATAATTGACATCACCAGTGTAGATAAAAGCCCCCGACCGACTTGTGAAGTAGTTATTTTTTCTAAGGTGGGCGAAGATATGGAGGACTTGGATAGAAGGGCGCTTAAGATTCTGCACGGTGTGGAAGGGTGTTTACCGGAGAGGTATAGTTCGTCAATTAGGTATGGTAGGGGGAAGTTCACGACTCTACATCTTCAAGTCGTGAAGGCCTAGAAGACCCAGATAGTCTGCTACCATCCACATTGAAACGAAAGGAGGATTGGCTTTTTAGGAAGCGTCTTCTTCTTTCCGCTTCGCCCTTGGTTTGGTGCGGGGCCTGGTCGCTCGGGCTCCGCACTATGCTATAGTGGGTTGGAGTATCGACTTACCTGAAGGAGGTAAAAGTTGAGCCATCTGAAACACGCCCTTGAAGGGGTATTTTGGGGAACCTGTGGGTTCTTTATTGCAGGGGTGACGGCCGTACTAAATGATTCGGCGTTTGAGGCCATCGGGTTCAATTCAGAGCAGTCTTTGATGGCTGTAGTCGTGGTAGGTGCCGTCTCGAAGTATCTTTTGGGCGTAGTCAAAGATCAGGAAGAGGCCGCCGATGCCGCCGCTGGAGACAACAAGTAGTGAAGGTTGTTCCGCAGAAGATCGTTGATTCGGAGGGAGATGGCCTCGTTACTGTGGCTGTCTCCCTTGATGATTCAGAGTTTTTGGGTGCCGCTTTGGATGTGGATTATCTGGACGGTCCGACTACGCTGGATTTGAGATTGTCTATTAAGCAGGCTGCTCGTTTGTGGGGCCGGCTTGGTGACGTACTTAGGAAAGAAGAGAAAGGATAGGGGCCTATGAATGATTGGGCACAAGCCGTACAAGCTGCAGACGATCTGCACGAGATTATGGCTTCGATTTCAACTGAGGTTGAGCAGATGAGAAACGGCAACGATGACGCTAAGGCGGATATTTTGAAGGTCGGTTCTAAGATGGAGCATTTGGCTGATCAGGTGCATAATGCTGTGGCTGTCGTGGCCGGTGAAGCGTCTGGTATTGAGCCAAGCTGATGGCTGATTCTACGGGTTGGCTGCAGGAGGCCGCCGCTGCTGGGGAGTCTATTCACGGCATTTTGTTGGGTATTGATGAGGCTGTGTATCAGCTTGAGAGTCATCCTGATTTGAGTGATAGGCTGGTCGCAGAGGCTGTGCAGGATGATCTGAAGAGGGTCGGTGTGGCTGTGACGGCTTTGAGCGGTCATATGAAGATGATCGAGTTGGCCCGGGATAAGCTGGTTGATCTGGTTACTTGATGAGACGGGTCATCGAAGCTGTTTGTAGATGGTTTCGTGCTTGGAGGGGCCGTGATGAGGCTGGTAAGGTCTTTCTGGTATTTCCTGAAGTTTCTGAGGACGATTCTGATTTCAGGACGTGTGAGTTCGAGAGGAGACCGTAGTGCCGATACAGATAGACGTTAAGCCTGCGCTGAAGCAGTCTGAGATTAGGGCTACGGCTTCGGGTTCTGAGTCTTGGGATGTTACGAGTTCGTCTGATTCTCGTTTGGCCTGGTTCGGTTTAACGGATAAGGCCGTCCGCGCTGCTTGGGATGCGATGTGGAAGGCTGCTGGCACATCTGCGCCGCTTGGGTCTTGGGGCTCTTCGGCGGATGGTGTGCTTGTGGCTAACTTCGGCAACGTTCCGCAGATTTCTCCTACGATTGTGATTGTCGGTGATCCTGGTGATGATTTGTCGGTGGACGCTACGCCTGATTCTGGTTTATGCCAGATTTCGATTAAGAGCGTGCCTTCGATTGTTACGCATCAGACGTTTCATAATGCTTTGTCGGAGGCTCAGGAGTTTGAGACTGAGGTGTCTGAAGAGCATGAGGATTCGGTTTCGTCTGAGTGGTCGAAGGAGTCCACTATTGGCGGGAGCCTTACGGTGGAGGTGAAGGTTGGTACGGATTCGACCGGCGCTTCTACTTCGGGTACGGTGACGTGGGAGGCTAAGGAGGGGGAGGCTCACACTCAGGAGCATAAACGTAATGTGGGTGTGACTACGAAGCTGCATATTGAGCTTGCTCCTGGTGAATGGTGTGTCGCTTGTTATGCGGGCTATTGGGGCACGTTGTCGGCTCGGTCTCCGATTACGGCGGAGTTGAGCGGTCATATTGTGTTTAACGCTCCGCCTGGTACGACTTACAACATTGGTGATAGTCGGAAGCCGGTTCCGTTGGGTCATAAGACTCCGGTTCTGCATTTGGACTCGTTTGCTGTGTGGATCGGCGATTTCATTGAGTACTTCGGGAAGCATGAGGGTATGTCTCGTGAGGCTCATACGGCTATGACGGTGGATCGTGGCTGGTTGGCTGATACATTTGCGGTGACGTTGCCTAGCAAGGGGG
>JAPPDN010000248.1:3998-12102 GCA_028824575.1 Candidatus Poribacteria bacterium
GATACGATTGCGGAGATGTTGCCTACTAAGGGTGACACGGACGATGATATTTTGGCTGCTGTGACGGGCGCGTTGGAGGATGCTTCTGGTGTTAAACTGGAGCCCGGCGTTCTGTCCGTTACCACGAAAGGAAACTGATTATGGGTTTCGTAATTGACCAACTGCTTAGGTCTGGTGTTCATGCTTGGGCTCTGAAAGATAGCGATGCGGCCGCCGGCCCTAGACGGGGCGCGCATTTGGCTACGGTGGACGCTAATGGCGCTCTAACGAATAATACGGAGATTACGGCCCATAACTGGTCTGTTACCGATGCCGGTGATGAGGCTGATTTGGGTCGAGTGTCGGGTAATCTGCATCGGCTTACGCTTCCGAGACGTCCTGATGCGAGCATTCGTGGTTATGAGGCTGTGGTTCATTTGGCGAACGGTACGGAATATGACATGGGTATTGTTCCTGTGGGCGGCCGTACTGCTGATGAGACGATTGTTCTGAAGGCCGGTTCTGCTGTGGCTTTAGGTCTTCGTTGTACGGTGTCTGAGACGACCGATGTTCGGTATCTGTCTGTTTATGGTCGGGGCGATACGGTCGCTTCGGGCGTTGAGATAAGGTTGTATGCCTCCCACTGATCGGGTCCGTTATTTAGATACGGGCGCGCAAGGGGTTGATGTTTCTCATCATCAGGGGGATATTTGTTGGGAGACGGTAGCTTCTGAGAGTATTGCGTTTGCGATTGTTAAAGCTACTCAGGGTGACAAGTTTCGTGACACTTTGTGGGAGAAGAACGTTCGGGGGGCTATGGCTTCTGGTTTAGCGTTTCGGTCTTATCATTATGCTGATCCGTTTAGGTCTTCGGGACCGGTTTCGGAGGCGGATCATTATTTGAGTGTTGTTGGTCAGGTGGAGACGGCGGTGTTGGATTGGGAGGGCGCTGCTTTGAAGTTGGGTGTTGATGAGCAGGCTGATTGGATTGGTCGGTGGATGACGGAGGTTGATGCTGATGGGTTGATGCTTTATTGTTCGCTTAATACGTGGGGTGATTTGCATCCTCATGTGTCGGGGTCTACGGAGTTGTGGGTTGCTTGGTGGGATAGTTCTTATTGGCCGCATAAGCCTCCGCCGCATAGGATTGTGGATACGGGTGCGAAGATGTGGCAGTGGACGTCTAGGGGAACTGTTAAGGGGATTTCTGGTCCGGTGGATTTGAATCAGGTGCTTTAATGCCGAAGGTGCCTACGAACGCGGTTTTTAGTTTGATTCGTACTACGCAGACGGGTTCGGAGGATGGTACACCTATTTTTGCTAGGGAGCCGGTTCGTAAGATTCGGGTGGGGTGGGATGGTGATAGTCAACCGGCTGGTATGACTCAGGTTTCGGAGGTTGAGCCGGATGTGTTGATTCAGGCGTTGATGATTATTCCGCAGGCTCAGAATGAGATCATTATGGAAGAGGCTGATGAGGGTACTGTGGTGTTTGATGATGGCACTCCTGTTGATGGTACGTGGAGGGTGTTGTCTGCGCATAGGAAGGCCCGTTTGTCTGGTGCGGGTAATCAGGAGGTGTTGTTGCAGCGGACGATTGAGAGCCGTTGATGGAGATTATTATTGAGTTTCCTGAGTTGGAGAGGGTTCAGGAACTGTTTTCTAGGGCTGGGGATCAGGCTCAGGGTGTTATTGATGGGTTGTTGATTCAGTCGGGCTGGTATATGCATAGGACGGCTTCTTTGCGTCCTCATCAGGGTGGACGTATGCCTTATGATACGGGTACGTTGCAGGCGTCTCTTTATTTTGATGGTCAGGTTCATAGGGATGCTGGGTTGTCTTATGTTGAGGTGACTACGAATGTGCATTATGCTCCGTATCAGGAGTTCGGTTGGAGGTCTGTGTCTGGCCGTGATATTCCTGGTAAAGGGTTTTTGAGGTATGGTGCGCAGATGGCTAAAGAGTATATGGAGCGTGAGTTCGCTCAGGCTATGGATCAGTTGTTCGGATGATGGAAACTTCTGAAGCGTTTGGTACGATTTCGCAGGCGGAGCATGAGGCGAAGAGTATTCGCCGGTTTATTCATCGTTGGCCTGGTTTGGGTGGTTTGGATATTTGGGTGGAGCGGGCGAAGAGTTTGTCTCGTCCGGCGTTGGGGTTGGTGGAGGTTAGCCGTCCGACGCCGTTGAATCGTGGTCGGATTATGCAGGGTTCTGAGGCTGAGTGGCAGATTGATGTGATGGGTCCTGATGATGAGGATTTTAATTTTTGGGCTACTAAGAGGTTGACGGATTCTATTCAGGGTGCGTTGTGGCAGGCTCAGTTGATTCCTGTGTATTTTTTTGATTGGTGTTATCCGGTGGTTAAGTCTATGTATGTTGGGGATGCGGAGGCTACGGTTAAAGCTAAGGTTGGTGTGGTGGCGCAGGACCCTGATGGGGGTTTGTCTATGGCCGGTGTTTCTGAGGTTATGGTTCCTGAGGTTCCGTCTGGTGTTGTGGAGGTGGTGTGGCCTGAGTATCCGTCTGGTTCGGGGTGGGCGGCTCGGTTTAAGGTTTACTACGATGATGTTTTGTGGAGAACTAAGCTGGTGAAACGTAATCAGGAGTGGTATCGGACTACGTTGGTGTTGGCGGATGGTCCGGATGAGGTGTCTGATGATACGCCTCCGTCTTCTTCTACGATTTTTGCTAGGAGGTTTATGCGGTTGTCGGGTATTTCGTCTAGAATGTTGGAACACCCTGAACGTGAGGGCGTGTGGAATGGTGTGATAACCTTTCAGACGTGCTGTGATGTTTCACGGTTGGACAAGCCCGGTTTGACGGTTGCGAATGTTCCTGAGGTGATTGAAAGAATTGAGTCTCGGGTAAGTGTCACGACCTAGTTAAAAATGGTGGTAAGATAGGAGACTATATGACTGAGAAAAAGTCTGAAGATCAGAAGGCTGCGGTTTCGGAGACTAAACCGGCTCCGAAGAAACGTGCACCTAAGAAGCCACCTGAGCCTACGTTTAGGATGGATGATCTGATGAATTATTCGGAAGAGTTATTCGGGGTAGGCGGTCATGTTTTGGTAGGGGCACGGTCGGGAGGGTTTCTGAAAGCTGATCCTGTGACTCGTTCGGAATGTCAAAAAGCGGTGAAGGCCTATCTGGCTTCGCCTGTCGAAGGGAGATAAAAGATGTCCGGTGGTGTCTGGACCGAAGCAGATACGAAGTCGCCTCGCACTCAGCCCGGTGTTTATTCGAACATTATGGCGGAGGCCGCCCAGATTTTGGAGCCCGGTGCTGGTGGAACTGTGTTTATTGTTGGCACGGCTGATTGGGGTCCTGAGGATACGGTTGTTTCTACGTTTTCGGAGAGGCCTTCGTCTCGTGGAGGGTCTGTTCAGGAGTCGTTTGGTAAGACTGGTTCGTTGGTGAAACTGTCTGGGCAGGCTTTTAGGGGCGGCGCTGCTGAGGTTAAGTGCCTTCGGGTTGCTGCTGCTGCTGCGGCTAAGGCTACGGTTTCTATTACGGATGGAACTTCGGCGGCTCTGATTTTGACTGCGAAGTATACGGGGACTAGGGGCAATAATCTTACGGTTACGGTTAAGAATCATCCGGTTCCGGCTAATGGGAAGCTTCTGGAGATTTCTGAGGGCGGTGTTCTTATTGAGTCTCATTTGATTACTTCGAATGAGAACGATGATATTGCGCCTCAGATTAATTCGTCTTCGGAGTATGTGACTGCTGCTAGTACTGGAACTGGCGGACGTGCTTTGGCGGATGTTGCTAATGCGGCGTTGACCGGAGGTAATTCTGGGTCTACGTTGGTGGCTGCTGATTATGTGGCTGCGCAGGGTGTTGCGGCGAATGAGGCGTTTGATGTCTATGTTCAGGGCGATGACACGACTGCAGCCAATCAGGATGCTGCCGGTACTTGGGGCACGATTCAGCGTGACGCTGGCCATAGGTTTGTGATCGTGCATGGGGGTGTGGCTGACGAGTCGGCTGCGGATGCGAGAACCCGTGCGAAATCTTTTGATAACAGGACCAACATTTATGTGCATCCTGGGTTTACGGATGAGGATGGGGTTGAGTATTCGGGTCAGGAGGCTGGTGCTCGTATCGCCGGGATGATCGCTGCGAAAGGTTTTACTCGGGCGATTACTTATTCGCCGGTGGTTGGTGCGACTAAGACGAATGTGGCTTTGTCGCCCACTAATGTTGATCTGCACCTTGAGGCTGGTGTGTGTACGCTGGTTTCGGATGGTGGGGCGGTGAGAGTGTCGAAGGGTATTAACACTTTGACTACTACGGGAGTTGGTACCAACACGTTGGACACTTTCTCGAAGATCAGAACTATCCGCACTCTTGACGCTGTTGAGAACGGTTTGGAGCGTGGTGCACGTCCTTATATTGGGGAGGTGACGAACGACGCGGATGGTAGAAAATCCCTGGAGGGCGCTTTGTCTGCTTTCTTGGATGAGCTTGTTTCGGGCAATGCTATTCAGGAGGGTTACACTTTGCAGGTGGAGCAGGGTTCGGCGGATCAGGTGTTCCTGACTGTTGGTGTTACGCCGCTTGATTCGGTTGAGCAGGTGTTCACGACCATTTTCGTAAGCGCATAGAGACTTCTGAAGGGAGAATACGGCGATGGCCAGAAGCATGAATCCTGAATTCACCATTAACGGTGATTTCGGGTATCTGTATGATCAGAACGGGCAGTTTATTTCCTCGGTGCAGGAGGTGACCGGTCAGATTTCTGTGAACCGTGAAGAGATTATGAGGTCTGGTACCAGGGTTACTGGTTATAAGGCCACTAGCATCACTGGTACTGGTTCTATTCGGAGGTTTAAGGTAACTTCTGATTGGGTGAAGCTGATTGGTAACTCTTTCGCTGATGGTTCTGGTCCGGTTGCTGCGGGCCAGTTGATCGTTAAGCTGGACGATCCGGCCGCTTTGGGTACTGAGCGTCTGCTTCTTAAGAACGTGAAGTTCTGGGAGATAGATTTCGGTTGGACTGTTGGAAGTCTTATTGAAGAGAACGTGGAGTTCACGTTTGAGGGCTTCGAGGTTCTGGATGAGATGGATGGCGATCCTACGATCACGGCCGCTCGGTTTGATGCGGTTTCCGCTTAGACCATAGTTTTCAACAACTGAAAGGATAGGGACTATGAACGCTAAAAAAGATACTCTTGAAAAAGACGTGGATATCGAGGAAGGTACTTCGATAGCTGCGGGCGTGGCCAAGATTCAGGGTAAGAAGCCTCCGGCTACTAAGTCGTTGTCTGGTGATGGCTGGTTTGATCGGGAGCAGGTTGAGGTAACTCAAGACCCTACTTCTCAGATCGAGGAGGAGTTGAATATTTCTCCTGGTGTTGATCCTTTGAAAGCGTTTTTGGAGGTTGATACTTCAAAGCCTCCGATGGCTCAGGTTCGTCTTCCTCGTTTGGATACTGAAGTTACGGTTGTTGCTATAACTGATTCTCGTAAGCATGAGCGGATGATTCAGAAGTGTCAGCGGGAGTATAAGGTTCGTGGTCAGCGCCGTGAGGAGTTGGACGGTGATATGTTGGCGAAGATGATTGTGGCGGAGTATACGGTTTGGCCTGCTTTTAGGGCCGGTCATGGGGCTGATGAGGATAATTCGTTTAAGCAGTTGTCTGAGAAGTATGGAACTCGTGTTCCTGATGTGTTGGTGGAGCGGGTTTTGTTTCCTGGTGAGATTCAGAAGATCGCTGATGCGATTATGGAGTTGGGCGGCTTCGACACCGAGCGTGAACTCGCAAAAAAATTATAGACAATTTCCCGCATGTTCAACAGATCATGGCTATAGCGTTGTTTTTGAAATGTTGGCCTTCTGAGGTGCGGGAGAAATCTTCGAGGGAGATTGCCCTTTTATCTGCTGGTATGGAGTGGCAGTCTGAGGAAGCTAACCGTCAGATTAAGGTTTCTCGAAGGCGGTAGTGGTAGACTAGGCCTATGGCCGAAGCTGTAAATCTTGAAGCTCGTATCACCTTGATGGACCGGTTTTCTAACCGGATGAAAAAGGTGGGGAATACGATGGACCAGTTCGGTAATTCTGTTAAGGATGTGGTGACTCGGTCTAAGGAATCCCGTAAGGAGATGGGTCTTTTGCGGTCTTCTGTAACGGGTTTTGGTGGGGTGTTGGGTAAGGTCGGTAGCGCGGTCGTTAGTTTCGGTAAGAAGGTTAAAACCGTTTTTGGTCGGATAGTTAAACGCTCTGTTGAGGGCTTGAAGACCTGGTTGAAGCGTGCGTATATGGTGGCGAAGATCGTTATTCCGGTTATGGGCGCTATGTGGATTGATATGTCTAAGAAGATGGATAGGGCGCTTCGGAATGTTACTTCTCTGATGGCTGGTGCTGGCGCTTCGCAGGCGGAGATTGAGAAGCAATATCGCACTTTTAGACGTCAGTTGGCCAGTATGTCTGTGAAGTATGGTGTGGATGATGTGGATTTGGCTAAGGGTTTGTATAACGTGGTTTCGGCTACTTTTGAGGGGCCTGATGCTAAGAGGGTGTTGGATGTTGCGGCTAAGGGTGCTGCGGCTACGTTGACTCCGTTGAATGATATGACGTCTGCGGTTACTAAGTCGTTGCACGCGTTTCGTAATGAGGGTGAGTCTATTTCTGCTGTGGCTGCGAAGGCTGGGTATGTGATGGATCAGATGTTTATGACTTTGAATCGGGGTATGTTCACGATGCCCGAGTTCGTGAAGGCTTGGGAGGCTATCCCTTCGATGTTGAAGGCTGTGGGTGTTTCGCTTGAAGAGGGTATGGCTATGTATTCGACTTTGAGCAGGCGTGGGTTGAATGTGGAGGAGATTGAGACGGGTGTTCGGGCTATGTTGTTGTCGTTCGCGAAGATGGAGGAGGGGCAGAAGAAGGCGGCGGAGACGTTGTTTGGGGAGGATTGGCAGAAGAAGTGGTCGCCTGATGCTTTGGCAAATAAAGGGATTTTGGGTGTGATGAAGGATTTGGAGAAGTTGCTTCCTGATATCACGTATGCGGATTGGGGTATGGCGGAGATGTTGGATGAAGAGCAGGGTGTTGGGGCTGGTGCTGAGTATTTGACCAACAAGTTTGGTGAGATGATGACGGCGTTGACTGATTTGTTCCCGAATATTCGGGCGTTGAAAGCTGTGTTGGCTTTGGCTGGTCCGGGTTTGGAGATGTTTGCGGAGGATTTGGAGATGATGGGGGTGAATGCGGTGGGTGCTACTGATCGTGCTATGGATGAGATGGCGAAGTCTACTGAGTATCAGTTGGATCGTTTGAAGAGGGTTTGGGGTAGGTTTGGTCAGGGGTTTGGTAATTTGGTGTTGCCGGTGTTGGGGAATATGGCTGAGGCTATTTCGGATTGGTATGGCGATCTTCCGATGATGTATGCGTCTGAGACTGGGATGTTGCAGGAGTTGGTTCGGTCGGGGGTTGCGCCTGAGCAAATTGATGAGACGGTTGCGAAGGAGTGGGATAAGCTTTCGCCGTTTGATCAGTTGTTTTTCATGATTAAGCATGGATGGCAGGATTTCACTGATCGTGTTAACACGTGGTTGGAGCATGAAGGTGGTAGGGATACTATTTTAGGGTGGGGTGTTACTTTTGGTAAGATTGTGGCTGAGGCTTTGACGGGCTGGACTCTTGGTGATATTAATACGGGACCGTTGGGGGGTGCGATAGATGCTGTTGGGGGTGCGTTGAGAGCGGCTTGGGATTCGTTTTGGACGGAGGTTGATTGGGATTCGGCTAAGGACGCTTTGACTAATCCTATAGTTCTGGCGTTGTTGGGGTTCACGGGGGTTAAGGCGGCGACTAAGTTTGGTCCTGGGATTTTGAAGACGATTTCTACTTTGGGTATTTGGGGTCTTCTTAAGGCGGCGGTTACGGCGAACACTGTGGCGGTTACGGCTAATACGGCTGCGTTGACTGGTGGTGGCGCTGCTGTGGGTGCTACGGCTGCTGGGGCTGCTAGTAGGGCGGGCGCTGGTGCTGCTGCTGGTGCTGCTGGTACGGCGGGTGCAGGGTTTGCTGGTACGCAGGCTGCTGCGGGCGCGGCTGGTGGTGCGGCTAGTGCGGGCCGGCCTGGTGGAGGTATGCCGGGCGGACCTGGGGATGGTACTG
>JAPPDN010000019.1 GCA_028824575.1 Candidatus Poribacteria bacterium
GACTGGCCCTCGGAGGGGTACATCGTCGGATTGGGAACGCAAGACCCCGTTTGTCTCACCTTCAATTTGAAACTCGGTATCTGTCAGAAGTAAGACAAACCACCGATCTTCAGGCACGGTTCCCGTATCTGGTGAAAGTTCAATATAACTGATAGTCCCACTGCCGTGATTGGTATCTCTATAGCCTGACGCGTACCAACTTAATTCTTGTTGCTCGGGATCTTCGGCGTCCGTTGCCCCTTCCAAGGGTTGGTTGAGCGCAGTAATCTTGAATGCCCAGATATCGCCAAACCTAAAAGGTTGCTCAAAGTCTTGTTCCATGTTAAGCGAGAAGCCGTGCCGCCAGTTCGGAAAGTCTACACTAAAACCGACAAGCTGCTCTGCTGGCGAAATAACTTCCAACGCTCCAAGATCCTGTGAGTCCTCTATGAAAGGTGCAAGTAGAAGTCGATAGGTTCGAGGTCCAGTAAAAAAGAGGACATATTTGCCGGTCCGTGTGCCTTCGGGTTGGATACGAACCTCGTTGAGCCGAGCCATACCAACATTTTCCGCACTCACGTTTGTCACATGTATGCGTTTCTGTAACGCGCCTGAAGCATCGGTCAGCTGCTGGGAGGGGAGTTTCACCCAGTTTCCAAGCACGGAACTAAACATATAGACACCCATCTCACGTACGCGAGCGATAACTGCGGTATCAATCGTGGATGCGACCCCTAATCCCTCGGTTACTTCCTCCGAACTCCCTAACAATTCTTCGGCGAGTTGGGCACTGAGCGTCCCGAAATCAAAGCTTAAATCAATTGCCACTGGAGAAGCAAGGAGAAAGTCTGCCTCTTGTCGGGAACCATCAACGGCTGATTGTTGATTGCTGATTGCCAATTCGTAACCATACGTGACGCTCCCAGGCAGCGGCGCCCGCTTAGACACATCGGTAATTTGATTTATAGTTTCTTTGCTTGGGTGTTTCTTGGCGTCAGATGTACCTGTTGCTATAGCAGCGAACCTCTGTTTATCCAAAGGACGGATTGAAAGCACAGTTTCCGTGTCCCGAAGTACATCGGGCGGTGCAGTGACAACACAGTTTCTGTCCAAACTGATAATTTGACCCGCAGCAGTGCCGACCACCCCCATATTAGCAGAGATCCGCCGGTAAGCAATATTATCTTTCTCGTCGTTTTCAAGGACCTCACCGGGCTGGTCCGCTTCAGTTCTTGTGGCATCGACATAGGCAAATATATCGTGTGTGCCGAGAGGCAATTGATCTGTCAGATTTAAAGTTGCAGTTGCGATCGGCAAAGTATTCAGTGGATCTGGCGCATAGACATCCTTCTTTGAAGTTTCCGGTTTCGAGTTTCCAGTTTCCAGAGAAGAGTCTTCTTTACTGGCCACTGGTAACTGGTGACTGGCTACTGATAACGGTGTGCGCTGTATCCAGTCTTCAGGTCTAATCCGAGCAGTTCCGAGCGATCTGGCATCGCCATCAACAAGCATATCGTCGTCAACATCCGGGTTACCGCTAAAAAAAACGACATCTATAGGGTTCTGTACCTCTGGTCCCTCTACCTGCACATCCGCCGACAGATACCATTGCTTCCTTTCGGAGTTGTAGCCATACCCAATAACATCCTCTCGTCCTACCTGCACAACGGAGAGATTCGGATAGACGTAAGGATAATACTCAAGTCTGTCGCTTACGGTTATATTCCCATCTGAATCTGTAACCCGAATTTCGTATCGGACGACGGAACCGTCCGTCGGTGCATTTAGCGGTTCAGGCGTTGTCCACCACGTGCCCCCGCTTGTTTTTTCCGCAGTAACGGGTGTCTCCCTCGGAATGAGTTCTACTATTTCCCACTGACGCGCCGCTAAATTACGCCACTCCAAGACCACTAAGAGCGATTGTTCTTTTTCATCGGAAACCTGAACAGAGATACGAAACTTGTCGTCGCCGACCAATTCCGGATGGATATCAAGAATCTTCGGAACATTGACTGTAAAACCGTCGCCACCGACCGCAACAGTTGCATCGCTTTGTGCATAGTACTCAACATGTGCATCCCCACTGGCGATATTTCGTGGAACGGTGAAAGTCACCTCTGGATAAGCACCGCGACTCACAGTCAGCGTTTTTGTCAAAGACACATCACCGGTGTAATATTCAACGGGACCGGCGACACCTTGGGAGACAGCCGTCTTACCTGGAAATAGTGCTTTGACAGTCAGCGTTCCGTCAAAATCGGTGTCCTTAACAAACCGTTTTGTTCGATGCGATGCATCGTAAGTGGCAGTCTGAATGTACCCGGGTGCTATTCGGAGCGTATCTCCCGGGGCAACAGTCTTTGTTTCAATAGCCGGACGAATCTCACCATTCGCGATAGCAATTTGCAAGGCAGGATCCCCGAAAAGTGTGTATTCCATCATCACATCAATCTGCCCTGTGCCTTCCGTCATCAAAAGTTCGACCTTTGAGTCAAAACTCAATGGCCCGAGTTGTCGTACATTCCGTTTAAAAATCATATCAAAGATGATACGATTCAGGGCATCGTTGCCGCTGCCGTAAGTGAGGCGTGTCGCACTCAACATGCCGATGATCCCGCCTCTCTCTTTGCGTAACAACTTCTCTGCCATGCTCGGTTCACCCGGTTTATCAAAATAACCGTTGTAACAACTCAGGACTAACATGAAAGGAATCTTGTCAGTTTCCGCTACCTGATCAACAGATACATTGTCAAAAATGATTTCGTGTGCCCAGACAGTGTTCCCGCCGTGTCCCGCATATTGCGCGATGACAGCCCCCTCCCCGAGTGCTTCTATGATTCTATCTTTTGCGACACGCTGCGGGAAGACATCGGGGTAATCCTCAGGCTTTGCCTCAACCTCGTCAGTAATATCTTCAAGGAAAATCTCAACGGTTTCGTAGCCTAAGCGTGTATGGTCTTTCGCGATCTCATTGAGACTTTTCCTGAAAATAAAATCCCCAGAATTGCTGACTTCGTCGTCAGCAACAGAAATAATCTTCCGCCGCCAGTCACCGTTGAGAGGGGATTGTTCATAATCCAAAATTTTATTAACAATTGCATCGGCTTGGCTGACGGTCTCGGCACTGAGTCTGCCGATATACATATCGGTGAATTCATCGTGTCCGGAGATCGTAACATACCAGTGATCTGACGCGGTGCGTCCGAAGGAATCTGTTCGGATGTAGTGCGTCGGAATGTAACCATCAAGCTCTGGGGGTTCCGCGTGAATTTCTGTGTCAATACCCCGAAAATCGTAGGTGCCGTCGCCGAGGAGGACAACGTAAGTTGGCGCAGGTGGTGTCCAAGATTGATACGCATGCGTCAGAAAACCTTTGATTGCTTTCGGGCTGACACCACCGTCCCCGTAAGTGTTGTAAATATCGTCAGTTGTTACAACTTTGGTTCGGTATCCGCCACCGCCGGATGTTCCACGCCATCCGGCTAACCGCTCTGCCGCAGCAAGGAATTTGGGGTGTGTTATAACCACATAATCTGCCCCGTGTGTTGCAGTCGCTAAGTCTGTCGGTTCGACGATTTCAATACGTTCGGGCTGCCGTAATGCCGTATCAGAGACTGCGATAAATTGTGTTTTACGGGTATCAGGTACCTGAAACAGAGCATTATAGCTTGGTTGGAAGGTTGGAAGGTTGGAGGAAGGATGGGTGCCCAATCTTTCATTTTTCCCTTCTTCCACCCAAACCCCGCGCAGCCGAGCCGTGAGGTACGTACCATCTGTTTCAAATATATGAATACCCGGGTCTCGGAACGCCTCAATTTTGTACTGGAGCTGACGCCCGCCTGGCAGTTGTGTGCGCGAAGTATCATCTTCGGTAGGTGATCTGAACCAGAGTTCATCTGCAACGGCGCGGAAGAGACGGGTATACTCGACAGAAAAACGATTGAGATAGACATGATACGGATATCGCGTGGTATCTTCATCAACATTATCATCAACACGTGCGAGGGATAAAACGTTCAACTCGCCGCTCGTGTCGTCCTTGAGTATATTCCAAGTCCGTAAGAACCTTTCAACAGTAAGGGTATCTTGCTGATTCCATTCCGCGACTTCAATGCGGACCCCGTTAACAGAGACTAAAATCTGATGTGGGACGGGTGTGCCGCCCTGCAATTCAACAGAGATATGTGATGGATCGAAACTTTTTGCGACATCATACAACGGAAATTCAAGGCGCATCTCGGCGGCATCGCCACCATTTTTGATGCCATCCCAGTACCAGAAATCATTTTCCTCAAACCACTTGTGTTTATCGTCGCTATAGACAAATTCAAGATTATTTGTTAGGTGATCCTCTTCAAAATTCACCTTAGAACGGAAAGTAGGAATTTGCGTCGCCGTTGGGTCCGTTGGGCTGGCGGTCAGCTGCGGCACCCGCGTCCGGACACGGCTATCGTCAAGTTTGCTTCGCAGTGAGAACCAATAGATGTTCCAACGGCTATACGGATTTCTCGGCTTATGTCCAAGAAAAAAGAGAGTATCCCCCGGATCAAACCTTCTGTCTTCTGCCCCAGTGATGTAGATGGGAATATCTCTGTTCCCTTGCGTTATGCGAAACCTCTCTGGGTTTGTACCGATGAGGTCCACCCCCCAGTCGCGCGCGAGGGATTCTGCTGTCACGGCATAGATACCCGTTTCTCTGACGAACAATTTGTAGCGTGGGTTTCCAGTACCGTTGTTAGAAACAAGCGTCGGTGCTGCAGGCACCTGTGGTCGGGGTGCCCGAAAATGAGCAGCTTGCTCGGCATTGAGGAGTTGATGCGACAAGGCGCGTTCAAAAGCCTCTGATTCTAAGAAGTTGTCAGTTGTCAGTTTGCCTCGCAGTGAGAGTCGTTCAGTTAAAGAGGATTCCGATTCAGACAAGCTACCTCTTAACTGAAAACTGTTAACTGATGACTGACGACTATAAGAAAAACGGATGCTCACTGTGAAACGTGAATACAGACGCAATTGTCGGGTTTTTGGGGAATACTGCACAGGGTATAACGCCAATGCGATGACACGCTGACTGCGGATATAGCCTTCCCGTATAATACGGGCAAGCGGTAATCCAGGGTATGAAGGGTTACCGGTATTCGACTGATATGCGCTTCCACTTTCCACCCAACGTTGCGATGAAGAAGTTACCAGTGGCCAGTTCGCTTCGCTTCCAGTGGCCAGAGAAGAGCCCTCTTGTAACTGGTAACTGGTAACTGAAACCGGCACAAGACGCACACCAGAACGGGATTCGGTAGGCGCAGCTGAAACATCAACCGCTTCAATTGTAGCCGTCGCGGGTATACCCAGCATTAACCGTGTAACTGGAACTTTGGGATTGCCGGGTTCAGCAGTGAAATGACAGTCGGCGTAATGTGCCTCGTGATAGCGGACATTGTCTCGGACTGTTTCAGAGACAGTGAGTTCAGGTAAGGTGAACTGAAGCGTGATGCCTTCGGCTGATGTAGATTGTGTAACACGCGCAGACGCGCTGGAAGACCAGAGGAAAAAGAAAAGGGTGGGGATGCATAGTATGACACTGAGCCGTACGCTGATACACCCGGATTCGTTCTTCTTTTTTGTGTTTTTTATGTATAATTGCATTTTTTAGGGTTGTCAGTTCAAATTTGAAAAGCGGGCCGGAACCTTGCTAACGAAAATGTTGTCTATTACCTTATATGTGTTTTGTGAGACGTAATTTCTTCACTTTTTTCTATCTGAACGCAAGTTACTACGGACAAGATGTTACCGATGAGGTTTTCTGCGTTTTTGTACCGTAAACTCGCCTCACAGTGAGAGTTTGCGGACGCACACGCACAGACAGAAACAAACGGGACAACTTGGGTTATCTGACTTTCAAAAGGATCTTACCAAAATTGCGATTCGCTTCCATATATTCATGCGCTTGTCGCGCTTCTGCTAACGGAAAAACGGTGTCAATCACAGGTTGAAGGGCACCACGTTTTAATTTTGGTAACCATCGCTCAACAAAACGTTGTGTGATAGCGATTTTTTCCGCAATAGATTGGGGTCGCATGACCGAACCAATGATCTTGAGTCGATTGCGCATCACTGTACCGAGATTAATTTCCGTGGTTGAACCGCCGATCAACCCAACTTGCAACAGCCTACCTTTTGTTTTGAGTATAGAAAGATTCCGCTCAAAATAGGGAGCACCAATAAAATCTAAGACGACATCAACACCTTGTCCATCTGTCAAACGCGCAATTTCCGCAACGAAGTCGGTTGTTTTGTAGTTGATTCCGTCTGCGGCTCCGAGTGCCTTGCATTTCTCAATCTTTTCCGACATTCCCGCAGTGACAAAAACGTTAGCACCCGCATGATGAGATATTTGAACACCGGCACTGCCGACACCACTCCCTCCGGCATGAATTAGAATTGTCTCGCCAGCCGATAATTCGCCTAAAGTAAAGATATTTTCGTTTGCGGTAAAAAACACCTCAGGAACTGCAGCAGCTTGCTCAAAACTCCACCCGTCAGGTATCGGCATTGCCATACGGTAATCAATGACAGCCTGCTCCGCGTACCCGCCACCACCGACGAGTCCAAAAACGCGATCGCCTTGGGTTACACCCTCTACAGCACTTCCGATTGCTGAAACGGTGCCAGCAATTTCTAAGCCGAGTATCTCGGATTCACCCGGCGGTGGTGGATATCCACCGCGCCGTTGAATTGTGTCGGCTCGATTTAAAGCAGTGGCATGAACATCCACCACAAGTTGTGTTTCAGTCGGTTGCGGCGACGGTGCTTCGCCTAATTGGAGTACCTCTGGTCCCCCATCGCCTGTTCTGATAATCGCTTTCACCATTTACCTCGCTTTTGTTTCTGAGTGTTTATCCATACGCTCTCAATTCTAACACATTTAAAATGTTATACCAAGTTTAAAGAGAAATCCTGATCATGTATAATAAAGCGAACTGATATAGATTTAGAAACAGCAGTGGAGGAAATATAGATCCATCAGGATTCAGATCAAAATACAAACGAGCAACTTGAAAAAAATAGTAATGAAAATAGTGAGCAGTATCCACCAAAAAATTGGTATAAAACCGAAGATACAGAGTCATATAAAGTGTCAAAAAAGTGACGACCATTCGCATGATCATCCACATTAAGGAGGGTAAAAAATGAGAGGTATACTTGCGTGCCTTTTGTGTTTATTTATTGGACTCAATTTTTTAGGTTGTGGCGAGGCAGAAGAAGATACAGAACCGATGTTATCTATCGAATTACCGGATAGGTATTATGACACAAGTGGAGTCCTCTATGAAATTACGGATGAGCAAGTAAAAGAACTTTTAAATCTTGATTTCCCTATAGACTGGTATGAGGAAAAAGACCCAGAGTTGAAAGCCAAATACTATCATGCGATGTTAATACAGAAATTTGGTGATATACCCGCAGTCCACATAGAGGCTATATTTTATCGGTTATCGTTGTTAACTGACGGTAAACCGACTGAAACTTCAATTGACGATTTAATTTTGTGGGCGAAAGCACACTACCTCTTATGGCCGAATGAATTCAATCGTAAAGTTTTAGAAGATACCCAAAAACAAAAAATATGGCGTGAAACAGATGACCCAGAACTATATGCCAAACTTTACACAGAAACATTGATTCGTCAGCACGGAGATATACCAGAGGTTCATATCGTTGTTGAGGCCGAGAGAAAGAAAAAATTTGGTGGATGGCGTATCGCTACGGATGCAGATAAAAGCGAGTATGTTGAGTATTTAAGAGCAAAATATGTTTTACAACCTACAGAATACTTCTTGTGTAGATATAATGTTTTTAAAGAAGTCGTAGATAATGGAGAACCTTTTGGTGTTGCTATTAAGCGTCAAAAAGAGACATGTGTTGAAGGTGAACTTGAGGAGTTGTTTACTTTAATGTTAGAGAATGCAGGAGACAATCCGGAATAATTTTTGATGCTTTGTATAATAAGCAGCAGCGAACAACTTTCAAGAAAAAAGAAACGGATTACAACTTTTTAGGTGTATTAACGTCTAAATGAATAGGATAGCATACAAAAAGACTAAATTTAACCGAAGAGAGGCACGTAAAATGGGAAAAAAAAACACAAATACGCCGAAAAAGTCGGCATCTCGTCGATTCAACCCTGTGAAAGCGAAGTTGGAATCCATAAACGAATGCTTCGATCAATTACAGAATGGGCTGCCTGAAAGTCAAGAAGCGTATGTTGATGGGGACAGAATCACACATTCCTACGTTAAAAGCTGCTTCCTCATGATTATCCAACGCGCCGTGGATATCAACAATGTTATTATTGAATTTAAGGGGCAAACACCACCGCAACAAAAACATCACAGTTTTTTGACACTCCATCAAGACAACGCGATTGATAAAAAGACACTGGATTTTTTCATGAAAGCTTTAAGTTATTATGAAAACATCATCAACCCTTATCAAGAACTCGCGCCCTCCGAACTGTACGATGTCTCCCAAGATCTATTGAAGTACGGTGAAGCATATACCCATCAACTTGAAAGTTACTTCGCGAATTTCCGGCGTTCATGAAATAGGCGCGGTTGCTTCCGCGCCTATTGTTTTGACATAATTAGTTTGGTTAGAGACCGCGCCTATACGCCTTAATTAAATTCGACGATACCACCAGTCCCTTTTAGTTCGATGTCCGGTTTAAGCAGAATCTGCTCTTCGGGTTCCAATTTTAATCCAGTTGGATGGAGGCTATAAGCGATCCTGAGCGGGAGATATTTCCCCAAATCGGCATACCTTTCTTCGTCAGTCTTATAGATTTGCTGTTCGCTCATCTGGGTCTGATAGGCGTACCAGTATTTGAGGTACGATCGGATGCGGTTACTAAAAATAATCTCACTGGAATTTGTATCAATGACTTTAACTTGGGTACGACCAATCGCAGTCAGACGGGTACGAATATAAGTGGATGTACCAGAAATACCGCCTTGTCTACCTTGTTTCATCAGATGTTGGTCAAAGTCGCGCCGAGTTAGACTCGGTTTTTCAACCATCCCGACGATAACCAGATCCGCCTCAAGTGCCTGTCCGAGTTTCGCTGCCAAAGCAGGGTCTTCATAAACCTGCACCAACGTTAACCCCAATTCTGTGAGTTTGTCGTCAATAGGTTTAAGTTTGCTCGAACGGTCATAAACCCACTCTGCATTCTTGAATATGATCTCAAGTCGGGTTGCAAGGTTCACGCTGATTCTTCCACCTAACTTGCTTACCTCTTCTGCAGTGCCTGCCTCAGCGTAGAGTGGGGTGATTACAATGCGCTTCGCTTCGCTTATCGGTGGTGGGGTGGTAATGTTAGGCTCGGGCAGGCAACCTACCATTGCAACACAGAGAAGCGGTATAAACAGAATTGTCAAGAAACGTATCACTGAAGTGTGCCTCCTATAATTTTGGGCATAACTTGAAAGCCAAATTTCCCGAATTGAGAAACCGAAAATTTGTGCTAATTTACATGCTCTAAAAAATCTTTCTCGCGCTTCGCGAGGAAATAAATAACTCGGTCTTCGACCAAAAGGCTTAGGCTTCCGACACGCGGGTTTGTAATCTCGTTTAACTGTGGGTGAAATATATGAAACACGCCACCGCATATTGGAAACTGAATTACCAACAGCATACCACAAATTGCCGAAATTAGTCAAGCCTTATCCGACAGCCAATGCTCGAACTTCCCCAAATTCGTGTGAGAGTTTAGTCCATGAATCGCCAGTATCAGTGCTGCGATAGAGCTGCCCGCTCACACTACAAGCGATTAGCAGGTCGTTAATTTTCGGATTATGGGCAAATGTCCAGATTGTGCTGTTCGCAGTTCTGCCGATATCCGCGCGATCCCATGTTTGCCCTGCATCACGGGTTGAGAAGATACCACCTTGGTCGCCCGGGGGACCATTTCCAGCACCGATGAACACCCTGCCTGAATCGCCGTTGAGAAAAAACGCGGCACGACAGTAGGGCCACGGGTAATGTGCTTTGACATTTAAGGGAGTCCACTGTTTGCCCATGTCTGTCGTGACACAAACATCGTTGTTCGTTGCTGCGATGATCGTTTTCGGTGAACCGGGGACCACACAAAGCCCGTGAATGTCCAAACTACTGAGTCCTTCGCTGCGCTCTGTCCATGTTTCACCGCCATCGCTGCTGATACGCATCCCATCAATTTCAATCCCAGCATAGAGTGTTTGTGAATCTTCCGGATCAATCACAAAGGTCGTGACGCGTGGTACAATCGGGATACCTGCACATTCTTCCGCCAAGTCAACATTGAGTTGTTTCCAATTATCGCCGCCATCAGTAGATTTGAAAAGCGCGGAAGGACACGTGCCAGCATAAAGCGTTTCCGGTGTCCTTGAATCGATCGCTATTGACCAGACTTCCCGTCCATCCATAGGACTTGGAAGGTGATGCCACGATTCAGCAGCATTGTTTGTTCGGAAGATGCCGTTCTCGGTACCCGCATAGAGGGTGTCTGAGTCACTTGGGTTGACAGCTATAGCGCGAACATCAGCCTCCGGGAAGAGCCCGTTACTAATTCTGCGCCATGTATCTCCGTTATCGGTACTGTGCCAAACGCTTTGTCCAATAGTTCCTGCATAGAGTGTAGCTTGCATCTTTTCCCCCTTTTCAAAGAGAAGAACGTGAAAACATAATTTCCTTTTTTACTAACAGTGAAAACCGAGCGGCAGATCGATTTCAAACCGATCATCAAGCGAAAAAAAGTAACTCTATTACTTACTGCAGCTTGATGTTAATCCACCGTGCATATATTATGTTACTCGGTTAACGATCCTGTGTCAACAATTCGCGAATCAAGTGAAATCTGATATATAACAGATTCTGGTGCTATCTCCGGTTCAAGAAGAAATGAGTGTCGGTATAGGTGACTGCCCTGCACATCTTGTGTGATTTGGTACATTGCCTGTGTTTCCCTATAGAGACGTTCCATTTTATTGTCGAAGAGCATCAACGTCACAGTTGGGGTTAACCCAACGAGAGATTCACTCGGCTGGGCGATGATGTCCCAGTACCGAGGATGCACAGGATTCGGAAGCGCAGCCGTTATAAAAGTGATATGTGCGCCACGTGCTGCACTATATTGATAATTAGAACTATGTGTCTCGGCGTTGATTGTCTCTGTTTGTAAACTCGGCACTAAGAGTACTTCTGTAACAGCATTCGGCACGACAACGGAACCCGAGTTACCCGTAGACAACGTTATCTCCCGCACATGGACATCGCCAGTGTTATGAAATTCAATTGCATGCGCAGCACTGTTTACCCCAGAATTACTCGAAAAACCGAGTGTCAATCCACCAGCATCCTCAAATCCGATGTAATCTGCTGAAAAGTTACTGAGCTTTCCCTCCTGTGTGCCACTTGGATAGGAATTGTGCCAGCGACGCGGTGAAAGCGTAAGTCTAACGGCATGATAATCAGAGAGGTAGTTTGCCAACTTCCATTCAATAAAGATATCAGAAACCTTCTGTGTAACGCCTTTCAATGCAAGCGCATCGGCAATACCAGTGAGCGATGTACCACGGTTCCGGACAATTTCAACTAAGGTTCCTGTACCGCCATGCTGTTCATGGAGGTAGAGCATCCATAGGAAAGCGGCACCATAGTGTGGTAGCGCGTCTGCATCCCTTTCAGGCCACGCTATAAGCGAAACAGAAGGCGTTTTTTCAAAGGCACTTACATGCTCCAGCACGGAATAGCCGCAGAGAAATGATGCGTATCCCGCACAACCCTCATCAACCCAAGTCGCCTCGTGCGGATCGTGCCGCCAATGAATGAGGTGTAAGAACTCGTGGGCGATGACATTATGAGCAATTTCACTATTTGGGTTCAACGGTTGCGTATCAATATACAACATGTCCGCTTCGTTACTACGAATTGGAAACCCGCGAAACCCTGGCGTTCTAAGTACACCACGGCTTTGATCCGCGGGATTGAAAAAGCCTGCCGTGTATTGACTGGCGTGATTT